>NZ_NFUX01000014.1:0-102002 GCF_002264385.1 Paenibacillus sp. VTT E-133280 | reverse complement strand
AATCTAAATAGGTCGTATAAATTACAAGGGACAAGGCGATTTGTCTCTTGTACATTCTATAAGCTAAAGGTTGTTGCGCGTGAACAAACCAAACATTTTCAAACGAGAAATCAATTATGTTCTGCTTCTTCTTCCTGCCTTATTTATTGTACCTTTTTCATATAACCGACGCTAAAGAGATTGAGAATCACCAAGGATTGTGCAAGTAATTCAACAAAAGAAAAGTTCAAGTGGTATCTCTACTTGAACTTTAAATGGTTATATTGAGGTGAATCTGGCGTTAAATCAATTCTTTCTCACTATCAACACACAGCTTTACCGCATATATGCTTATATATAGTTTAATTCTTCCTGTGTTATTCGTAACTCTACTTTCCGCTGTACCAAACAATATACGCTAAACGCATTTTACCAATAAAGCGAACGAACAAAATGCTTATTTTCGGATCGAGGCATTATATCGGTGAGTGTATACTAACCATGTTATGCTTGCTGTTAATAATGCCGACGAAATCAGAGCTGTAAGAATACTATATGTTTGCCAAATAAGTATCGTTGGCCAATCTAATACACAGCACATTATACATAGGGCAATCGTAGCAATCAGCAAAATAGCTGTTACGATTATTCGCTTTTTTGTCATTGGCTGCCGCTCATTCGTTTTCCTTCTATGTAATCCTAAGAGAAAGAACAGAACGGCCAATAAGCAAAGAATAATTGTGGTAGACGATAAAATGATGTCCAAAAGCTGTATGCCGCTTATTTCATATGACTGCGTTAGATTGCCGTCTAATATATCTTTAACTTTTAGTACCATGCTTCTATTGATATTTGCGCCGTTGGTCAGCAAGCAGACGGCTGTTCGTTCATTTGGCAGTATGATCACTTCGGTTCCAAAATTGGGATTGCCCCCTGGGTGCTCTATAATCGTTTGGTTGGCGTTTACCGACCAGCCCGCCGCATAATACATTTCGTTTACAGCCGGAACAGACATATCCCCCTGATGTGACTTTTCGATAACCGTATGGAATATTTCGGGTATGTCCTGCACAATACCCATCTGTATGCCCATCCAACGCGCCATATCTTTTGTACAAGAAATGATGTAGCCTGCGGGTTTATTCCCGGAATAATCCGGCGCGTTATATGGAGTTGTCATAAAAAAGGAGGAACGGTAGCCCTGTGCCATCTGTCCGGTGGCTTGAGCATCTTCTTTATAAACATACGTCTGGTGAAGACCTAACGGCTGAAATACCTGTTCCCTCATAAAGTCTTCATATCTTTGTCCTGACACAATCTCAATAACCAAACCCAATACGTCATAATTAACGGTCCCATAGCTATACTGTTCACCGGGAGGGAACGCCAACTCAGCATCTACCAGCATTTCCACAGTCTTTTGCAGCAAATCTGGTGTATTGCCTTGTGGAATATTTTGAGAATGCCTACCATTTGTTAGACCGCTAGTATGGTGAAGAAAGTTATTGAGTGTAAGGCTTTGCATATCAACAGGTTCCCCTTGATACTTTAACGTAAACCAAGGTAAATATTTTTGGACAGTGTCAGTCATTGACAGTAGCCCTTGTTCCTCCAACAGCAGAATACCCATGCCGGTAAAGGCTTTACTGACCGAGGCCAACTCATATAGTGTATTTTCACTTGCAGACACCCCACTTTCACGGTCTGCATACCCGGAAGAAAAGTAGAACACTTCATCATCAGCAAGTATAGAGATTGACATTCCCGGCACACCTGATATACGACTGGCATCATCCAGCAACGCTTGTATTGCCCCAGATTGCGTATCTGACAACGACGCATAACTTTGTGTTGCGAATCCTGATAATAATATAAGTATCGTTAATACAAAAACAATAGACTTTTTCATAAACTCTCCATTTCGAAAAAATTATGCGAGGATAATATAAACAACCCGCAGTACGCCTTATCTGCCTAATTCGTCGTTCCATTATACTTAATGCTAGACGTTCAATGATTAGTTTACTATTGTAAACTTCACAGACCCATGTATATATTTCTTGTTTCGCAAAAAAGGCCCCTCTGTCCCATCTTCCATATCCTTTATAGTATTTTATTAGGTATAGGGGGCTAAGCCCTATTTATGATACGTTTTCCCGCGTTTGAACTTCAACTATCCTGCCCGTTTGCTGAATAAAGGCAGCCGATCACATTGACTGACCGGCTGCCTTATCGTGTTTATTGAGCTATCGTTACCCGTCAGATCAATAAGAAAGAAAAACAGTATCCTCCTAATGTGACAAGAAAAAGCTTTACTTTGATCGTTGATACAAGGATCAGAAGGTTCAGAAGTTCAACGAATTAACAAGCACAAGTAACGTCTTTTAAATTTCTTATAGCTATAGCATTCAGTCGAAGCGCTTCTACGATTGAATCTCTTACTGCTAATAATTCAAATCTTTCACGACTACCCATAGGTAATCTGCAAAGCAATGCTTCAATTCTTTTAAGACTTTCCTTCAGAACCACTCTTTGCTTACGCAAAGCATTCAAAGCTCTTTGAATTCTTCTCTTCTCTGCTGCAGTCATATACTACCACCTCTTTTCGATTGTGATAGTATAAGAGATGCGACAGAGCTTCTATCTGCTTGTACAATCCGGAAGGTAAATAATTGATTTCACTGCTTTTTGCTAGCTTCCATGATAGGAACGGACCAGTCTACATTGGTATACAACCGGTTGACTATTGTGCGTATTAATTGAAGCTGATCAGGAATTTGTGTAAGGCCTTCAGCACGGAATTGGAAATATTTCTTTTGATTATTTGACTGAGACTCGATAAATTCAATATAACCATCTTTCCATCCTACCCCTTTAGTAGTAAGAGCTCCTTGTTCAGTGAGTTTGTACTCCTTGCCATCAAGTGTCTTAAATATCCATTCACTATTTATAAACTCATTTCTCAATCTTCCTCTAAAATGTAATACACCTTCCTTCGCTGATACATTGTTATCGGGAGATGACTCCACTGTAAAATCATTTAACATCAGTTCATCCCCGTCAAATGCAAAGGGAATCGGCTGTTCTTTCAACTTGGCAGGCTCAAATTGCACACTAGAACCATCCTTCTCTGGGATAAAGTATCCATCCAATACGAAAGTATAAGGCGTATCCTGCGGTAAATATTTAAATGTATAGCTCCAGTGCATAAGTCCCTTTGTTTCCCCTGGTACATTAGAGTTGGACATAACGCTATCCCTATTAGGAAACTTTCTAGCATTAACACTGTGAATCTCTTCTCCTGTTGTATCCTCAAAGTGGAATTTCAAGCCCTGTTGCTTCCATAGTTCGCCGGGAGAACGAGTCAACGCTTCTTCACTCAATTGAGTATCGAACTCAAAACGGACACCTTGTACCATATGAGTTAATCTTTTCAAGGTCAATGTCAAACCATCCGGAGAAGTGTAGCTACCTGATAGTGGCATAGAGGACGTTTGTTTATTGGCTTCTGTCATATCCATTGAAAAATTGAAGTTCCAATCTCCTTTAAGAAGAGGGATGTTATTTCGTACATTTCCCAATTCAGTAATATGACCATCGACCGTAATTCGATCGGTTTGCAAAGGTTCAGAAAAATTAACAATCAAATAGTAAAAGTCATTGGTAAATCCAATATCAGATAACTTCCCTAAAATCTTCCCTTGATCATCTTTAATCGCAATACTGTTTCCTTCATTTAGGACTAACCTCTTTTTTTCATGCTTCCCATCAGGTCCGAACAACTGTAGAGCAACAATTACCCGCGTAGGATCTGCCACTGCTTCATCTATTTTGACCGTATAGCCTTTATCCTTCACCTTAATATTAGGATGTTCTACCAACCCAAATTCTTGTGCTCGTAAAAGGCCAATGTCCACATTATCTTTTACAAAAAGAGAACGTAACGTATCTGCCAGTGTGGGTACAGAATATAAAATCGCGGCACTTAGTACAACCAGTAATAATGCCGCACCCGTGGTTAATCTCAGTAACCTCTTAAGCTTCGGGTTCTTTCGCTTCCTGTCAGGAACCTTTACTTTCTCTAGTTCAACAAATTCTATTGAAGCCATAACTTGAGACGTGAAGGAATCTGGTAACTTCTCCTCAAACAAAGCTTGCGACCACTCCCCTTGTTCTTCCAAAAGCGTATGATAGATTAAATTGCAATGCGCACAAGCAGCAACGTGGTCAGTGACCTCCAAAGACCGTAAGGTGGGTGTATTTAGGATGTATTGCTCGATCTCAAATGGACTTAAGCACTTCATCGCTCTTCACCTCCTGGTGTGTCATGATTTGCTTCAATCGCTGTTTTGCACGATAAAGATCATTTTGGATCTTACTTAAAGGAACCTCTAAGAGCGTACACATTTCTTCATAGCTTAAATCATTGGTGTAACGAAGCAGCAAAGTCGTACGATAATTAGGCGGTAGCTTCTGCATTAACTGATGCAGCTCTGTGCGATGCTCCGATCGAATGAATTCTTCTTCTGGATTATCTGAAAGAGATAGTTCAGCAAGATCGTCTGGTAAGCTCGCTATAGGACGAGTTTTTTTCCACAAATCCTTCAGTAAATTAGTCGCGATCGTATACAGCCAAGCCGCAAAGTTTTTATCCAGATCATGTGAGGCTAGCTTACGATAAGCTTTTATAAAAGTTTCCTGAGTGATGTCTTGCGCGTCTTGATGATCGGCCCCCATTCCTCTCAAAAGGCCATAAATTTTATTCTTATATCGATTCACAAGGTACGAATAGTCTTCCTTTTGCCCATCCAGAACGTTTAGGATCCATTGCCTTTCTTCCTCTTTTCCAACTTTTGGTACATGTCCTTTCACCTTAAAGCCTCCTTGAAGCACGATACTGTATAGACGATTCCTATCAGAAAAACTCTCACTTTTATCCAAAAAAAGTAGATCTTCAATTATATTGAAGACCTACCCTGTTATTTAACCATATCGTTTAAGTACTAACTATACGAATTGATCACCGCAGTACCTGTAAATTTTTCTGGTTTCATCTCCTATGTTAAGCACACGATCAACCCACCCCTGGTAAAACTGTTCTTCATGAGAAACAAGAATCACAGATCCTCCAAATTGGATTAAAGC
Source organism: Paenibacillus sp. VTT E-133280 (assembly GCF_002264385.1). Classification (NCBI taxonomy): domain Bacteria; kingdom Bacillati; phylum Bacillota; class Bacilli; order Caryophanales; family Paenibacillaceae; genus Paenibacillus; species Paenibacillus sp. VTT E-133280. The sequence goes on along the minus strand of NZ_NFUX01000014.1, from coordinate 96,878 downwards.
TTTCTGTAAAGCTTCTTTTGTTTCAGCATCTAAGTGATTGGTCGGCTCATCCATAATTAGAAAGTTATATTCTGAAAGCAGTAATAGGCACAACTTAACTTTAGATTGCTCCCCGCCGCTGAGTGTACGTATTGACTGTATTACAAGGTTATCTTTAACAACACACTGTGCTAGATAGCGACGTATCTCCTTTACAGTCAGTTTGGGATCATAAGCTGAAATCACCTGAATAGGGGTCATGTTATCGTCTTCCCAAGTTAAATCTTGTTCAAAATAACCCACTTTAATTTGTTCTGCGAACTGAAACCTACCGCTAACCCCTTGGATCTCTCCAACCAACGTCTTTAGCAATGTTGATTTCCCGATTCCGTTGAACCCGGTAATCACCAGCTTTTGACCACCGCGAATGGAGAACTTCAATTTAGGCAACAAAGGCTTATCGTAACCTACGACTAAGTGATCCACTTTAAGCGCCACTTGTGACATGCATGGAAGCTCCTTAAAGCGAATAGACGCTTTGGAGACAAATGTCGGAGCAGCGATTCGTTCCATCCTATCCAGCTGTTTCTGGCGGCCACGGGCAATTTTGGAATTAACACCTGCACCGTTTTTTCGAATGAATTGCTCAGTGGTTTCTATTTTTTTCTGCTGTGCATGATATTGCCGGATATGACTCTCTCGTAAATGTTCCTTCTGCTTCACAAAATCTGAGTATTTCCCGTGGTATTTTTTAATCGTTTCACCCTCAATGTCGCAAATACTAGTGGATATTTTATCGAGAAAGGCATAGTTATGAGATACCACAATGAACGCTTGATTGAATGCAATCAGATACTCAGCGAGCCAGTTAACATGTTCCTTATCCAGATAATTGGTTGGTTCATCGAGCAATAGCACATCAGGTTGTTGAAGTAAAAGCTTGGCCAGTATAACTTTCGTCCGTTGCCCCCCACTTAATTGCTCGATGGGACGGTCAATTCCAATTGCGTTAATCCCAAGACCCGTAACCAGCTTACTGATGTTGCTCTCCATCGAATAATAGTCTAGCGCTTCTAAGCGTTCCTGGTAGTCTGCTGCCTTTTGTAATAACGTTTCGTCGCCAGTTACAGCGCATGTTTCATAAAGCTCATTCATTTTTCGTTCTAGCTCGTATAATTCTGAGAAAGCCTGTCTTAAATAATTATGAACCGTACGGTTTCCGTCCATGACAGCGTATTGATCGAGATGACCGATTGTAATATTGGGCTGCCACTTTATCATTCCATCATCCGGGATCACTTCGCCCGTCAAAATGCTAATTAACGTACTCTTCCCCGTTCCGTTCTGCCCAACAACGCCTACATGCTCACCCTTGTACAGTTCCATAGAAACATTCTTGTATAGAACCTTATCTCCAAAGGCATGTGATAAATTAGAAACCTCAAGTAAACTCATTTTCTATTCCTCTTTTCTGGAATTAATTAAGAACGCAAAAAAGCAGAAGACACTGCACCTTTAGGTGCAAGCCTTCTGCTTGTCAGTACACGATTGAACGGCACAAACATACAAATGTCAGTGTAGAAATTGAGCACTATAACACAAAAGGCTGTAGACGAAAATTGTCTACAGCCTCTTAATCATTAACACCGAAAGATAGCATAACCAAATAAGCATGAAATTTCACACTAAATTGGACCACTATCCTTCGATGATATAAAAGCATTACGCTTTTGATTAAGCTCCGGACAACGTTTCATCGTTTGTATCCGTTTGTTCGGAGCAGCCTCTTGTACATAACTTTTCAGTTTCTACATGAATCATGTTAAACCATCCCTTCGTTTGGTAACAGTTTAAAACGCATGCCGTTACTTGTCAACTTAGCGCGGGAAATCATACATGATTTTGGTCTCTAACAGTTGAATAACTTCTTTTGCTTTATCTATCGCTTCTTCTAGAGAATAAATTAAACGATCCGTTACTGTGACAATATCTTCGAACTCTCCAGGCGTATCTAATATTTCTTTGATGCTTTGTTCCTTTGAGTGTTCAGCTGTATTTATTAGTCGAAGAATAGCATTCATTGAATAGTGCGCTGCTCGCAATGTACGAATAATCTTCATTCTGTTTAATTCTCGTTCAGTATAAATGCGATAACCATTCGGTAGTCTAGGAACCGTTAATAAACCATTTCTTTCCCAGTTGCGTAGGATCTCAGGCGATAAATTCAATAACTGAGTGACTTCACTCCGAGTATAGGTTTGATTAGACGATGATTCCTTGCCACTGAGCCATTGTTCAACCAATTGAATCGCTTCTAAAGCTAATTGATATTCTTGTTTAAGATGAGCCAAATAGACATGAGCAAGTTTAAAAGCCAGCTTGAAATCGCTTGTACCACTGGCTTCTGCAATTGCACGTGCTTTTGCTCGACTATGACCTTGAATAATCTCACAATGAAAAGCTGTTCTTGCTACTTGAAGCTGAAATAAATGGAGCTCTGAAAATACTCGATATCCATTCTCTGCACGAGGAACTGGAGAAATATACTTCCACTCTTCATAAATGCGAACGGTATTCGGATGTACGTTAACAAGATTCGCGATTTCTTTGGTGCTATACATCTGTATCCCACCTTCACTTCCATTTAAAGAATTTGATAGCGCCGCCTATACCAATCAATATACATAAACCAAGAATTATAATGCTAATGAATAAGTGCTGAATAGGTTCTCCAATTGAAACTTGTTTTAGTAAATGAATGCCATGTGAAAGTGGTAAAATATCCATTACCCATTGAAAAAATCGTGGCATAATCTCATACGGAATCGTCGCACCCGAAAATAGAAGCATTGTGAAGTAGGCAACTGAGCTCCATAAATTTGCAGACTTTTGATCAGGAACGACACTGCCGATAAGAATCCCAATACTGTACATCGCACACACTACAAATGCATATGTGAGGAGAAAGACTGTCCATGAACCGCCCATTTTATAATCAAATAATAAAGTATATACAACAGTTACGCCAATAAACGAAACAAGTGCTGAAGATAACTGGATAACGACTTGTGCAAATAATATGTGTAAAGGGGACACGGGTGTTACTTGGAATCTTTTTAAAATCCTCCGGTGGCGATAGTCAGCAATAGTAAGGGGTACACCCATCACTCCTGTTGCAAGTACCCCTATACAAATGACAGCAGGGTAGGAGATTTCAAACATGGATGTTCCGCTGGCTGGCACTTCTTTACTCATGACATATCCAAAAAGAGTCGCCAATATGATCGGGAGTATGATCCCGAATATAAGTATATCCATGCCTTTCCAAACAAGCTTACCCTCTATTTTTAGTAGTGTCCAAAATAATTTCATTCCCATTCCTCCTCACCTGAAAAATATAAATAAGCATCCTCTAACGTTGCTTGTCCACTAAGCTTTATAATTTCTTGAACAGAACCAGACGTGACTGTTTTCCCATCTCTTAAAATGATTAAATGATCGCAGAGAGCTTCTACTTCGTCCATATAATGAGAGGTGAGTACAATCGATAGTCCTTTTTCTTTCATAGTTAAAAGCTGTTTCCACAGCATTTTACGCGCCTTAGTATCAAGACCCGTTGTTAATTCATCTAAAAAGACGAGCTGAGGATTGGGCAAGAGGGCCAACAAAACGGCTAACCGCTGCTTTTCACCACCAGAAAGTGATTTCACAACCTGCTTTTTCTTTTCATGTAATCCAAAGGTATGGAGTAAGGGATCGATAGCTTGTGGTTTTTTGTACAAAGCACGCCATTGAATACAAGCTTCTTCTAGGGTTAGGCGATCTTGAAAATTCGTATCTTGAAATTGCACACCAACTTTTTGAAACACTTCCTTTCGTTCTGTGATCGGTGATTTCCCAAGTAATTCAAGCTCTTGGAATTCACTTTTTTCGATGCCTAGAATTGCAGCAATACTCGAAGACTTCCCAGCACCATTTGCACCTGATAAACCAATTACTTCTCCTTCACCTAAATGAAAGCTTAAATCCTGGACAGCCAATTTATCTCCGTATCGTACAGAGAGATCTTTTACGGATAAAACCATATTCCCACCTCATTTCAGATATTAGGTTTACACTATATCAAATGAAGTAAAGGCTGGTGTTATAATGGAGAGTTTGTTTTTTGAAACAAAAAAAGAGGAGGTCAGCTCGTATTACGAACTAACCATCCTCTGTCAGGTACTTATATAATTCAAAAATCCAACAAATTTATTTTCTTTTTTTAAAATCACTTATCCTCGTCCCTTGTGGAACTGAAATGAACTGGCTCTTCGATACACCAACAAGCTGTGAAGTATAAATACTACTATGTCCAGAGAATAAATAACTCACTACACAAGCTATGAACATGTATACAGCTCCCTCTGACCCGAACAGCTCAATCCCCATTAAAAAGCAAGCGATAGGCGTACTAGTAGCTCCACAGAAGACAGCAATGAATCCGAGAGCAGCCAGAAACGGTCCATATACATGTAAAAATCCAGCCAAAGCATTGCCTAATGTGGCTCCAATCGCAAATAGCGGAGTTACTTCACCACCTTGAAATCCTGTTCCTAAGGTAAAAGCGGTAAAGATCAGCTTCCATAAAAAAGCAAACGGTGAGACATCTCCCTCAAAAGAATCCTTGATTAATGGAATTCCAAGGCCTAAGTAATCACGGGACCCTATAAGGAAAACTAAGGCAATGATAATCAAACCACCCAGTGCACCTTTTATCATTGGATTGCTTATCATGGCGGTAAAGGTTCTTTTTAGAAAATGAGTCAGTTCACTGAAAAGCATACTCACGAGACCAAAAATCACAGAGGCCAATACCACTTTTAGAATAATCAATAAATTTAAGGCTGGAAATTCATTCACTACATAGTGAGTATGATGAACGCCCCACAATCGAGTGGTGACCAGATCACCAACAAAGCTAGCCACAAAACATGGAAGTAATGCCTGTTGGCTAATAAGTCCAATGGTTACTACCTCTAGACCAAATAAGGTTCCAGCCAGCGGTGTTCCGAAAATAGAACCAAAGCCTCCGCTAATCCCGCACATTAACAGTATTTTACGATCCAACGGGCTGATTTTGATTAATTTTCCAAACCACTCCGCGAGGCTTCCTCCCATTTGTACAGCTGTTCCCTCACGTCCGGCAGATCCACCAAACAAGTGAGTGACCAGTGTTCCTAACAATACTAAGGGTGCCATGCGTAAAGGAATGGTCTCTGTCCCATCCTGAATTTGTTCTATAATAAGGTTATTTCCTTTAGCGCTGTTTTTTCCGTAACGCATATATAAGAAACTAACAAATACTCCCCCAAGAGGCAGCAAATAAAGTAGCCACGGATGCTCTAAACGTACATCTGTTACATAGTCTAAGCTTTTCAGAAAGAAAGCCGAGGCAGTTCCTGATAAGAGTCCAACCACACTTCCGAGTACAATCCATTTGATAAATGTACTCCAAAGTGCAAAATGACTCCTTTTCTTCACGAATTCATGCCATGGTGCAGACCATTGATTCATAACAGCAACTCCTAAAGTCAGTATAAATGAGTCTCTACAACAAAACAGACTCCTACCAGTGAAGCACACTCTGGTAGGAGTCATTAGTCTGAAGAGACGGTTGTGGCGAACTCCATCGCCTTGTTATATGTTATTCTTAGTCCTCAGAATCTACGTTATGATACACTTGTTGAACATCTTCTAAATCTTCTAAGGCATCAATCAATTTCTCGAATTGAGCTTGTGCATCTTCAGGAAGTGTTACATAGTTCTGTGGTAGCATGTTAAGCTCAGCAACAGTAAACTCAGTGATTCCTGCATTTCTGAATACTTCTTGTACAGCATGGAACTGATCAGGTTCAGCATACACGATAACCGCTTCATCTTCTTCTAGAACATCACGTACATCAAGTTCTGCATCGAACATCATCTCAATCACTTCATCGGCAGTTTTACCTTCTACACCGATAACAGCCGTTGAATCAAACATGTAGGCTACAGATCCGCTGACACCCATATTCCCGCCATTCTTACTGAATGTAGAACGGATCAAAGGCGCTGTACGGTTAACGTTATTCGTAAGTGCATCGACGATGATCATCGAACCGTTAGGTCCAAATCCTTCGTAACGAAGCTCCTCATAGTTCTCATCACCGCTGCCTTTGGCTTTATCCATCGCGCGGTCAATAATGGCTTTTGGTACATTGTAAGTTTTTGCACGTTCTAAAACAACCTTTAAGGCCCGGTTTGCTTCTGGATCGGGTTCACCTTTCTTGGCTGCTACATAAATCTCAACACCAAACTTTGCATAGACGCGACTTGTGTTGGCGTCTTTGGAGGCTTTCTTTTCCTTAATATTATTCCACTTACGACCCATATTGTTCCCGCTCTCTTTCAACATGAATTAAAAACAATTGTTACTTATTATACCCTTGATTAATAGCTCTAGTAAAGTGCGCTGGTAGGTTAATCCTCTAAGCTGACACAATACACGCATAAAAAAGGCCCCTAGATCAAACAGGAGCCTTCTAAAAACTTATTTTATTTATAACCAAACCTCTTGGGCTGTTTCAATTACGAGACGTATTTTATCCCACTGTTCTTCTTCGGTTAGGATATTTCCTTCCTCGGTGGAAGCAAACCCACATTGAGGACTTATGCAAAGCTTCTCAATATCTACATATTGTGCCGCTTCTTCAATACGTGCTTTGAGCTGCTCTTTGCTCTCAAGACCACCATGTTTCGTAGTTACTAGTCCCAATACCACAAATTGATCTTTAATAAAACGCAAGGGTTCAAAATCGCCCGCCCGCTCATTATCATACTCCAAGAAGAAAGCATCCACTTTAGTATTCGAAAAAAGCTCTTCGGCCACAGGCTCATAACCACCAGCTGCGAACCATGTGGAGCGGAAATTACCTCGGCATACATGAAGCGCGATCGTCATATCATCTGGACAACTGGCAATGCTCTCGTTAATCAGCCTAACGTAATCCTTAGCCAATTGATCTGGATCTGTACCTCTACTTCGTAAATGGGCCCTATGTCTGCCACTACACAGCGTTCCCCAAGTTGTATCGTCTAACTGGAGGTAACGGCAGCCAGCATCATAGAACGCTTGGATTGCAGTTCGGTAAACAGCAATAATATCTTGGAATAGGGTTTCTTGATCCGGGTAAACTTCATTCCCGTTAAAATCCTCCACAAAGTGAAATAAAGCGGGTGAAGGGATCGTCATTTTCGGAATTCGGTCTCCCGCCATTTGTTTCAAAGCGATAAATTGGTCGATCATTGGATGATCTTCAAAGGCAATCCGGTCCACGATTCGAAAAGATTCCGCGCGCTGAGCGGCTTCCGCTCTTCCTTGATTTAAGTTAATCTTCTCAGTTCCTTTAATCCCTATAAAGAAATCGAGATGCCACCAGGAACGGCGAAATTCCCCGTCTGTGACCGCCAATAAACCCACTTCTTTTTGCAGTTCCAGTAGTTTGGCGATTTCAATATTCTCTATTTCATGAAGCAGACTGCCCGTGATTTCACCATTGTCATATTGGAGGCGGGCCGTTTTAATCTCATCCGTTCGTAAGAAGCTGCCAACGATATCGTATCGAAAGGGTGGAGCATTTCTCTGGGTGCCAATTACGGGTCTAATCATACCGATCCTCCTACTGCTATAGTAAAAAATGATTTAGATCAAAATAACTTCCAGAAACCAGGTCATTCAAAATCTCGATATACTTAGATGCCATTACACTCGGTCTGCGATCTTTATGCGCTATCCAGCCAACCGTAAATACTTCATTGCTCTCAAAAGGAATCGTCTTCAGTCCATCACCATTTAGATCGGATGCCAGAATTCCTGTGCCTACCGTATAGCAATCCGTACCCATTAATAAATTGGTCAGTGTCGCCCGGTCATTCACCTTAATATTCTTCTCAATTTGTGAAAAGCTTAACATTTCCTCTGAGAAGTGCAGTGAATTGTTCTCACCCTGTTCAAAAGTGATATAAGGGAACGGCACAATATCATCCTGAGTAATAACTTCCTTACGAGCCAGCGGATGTCCAGTTCGAACATAAAGATGCGGATCGGTATTAAAAAGTGGTGTGAATTTCAGATTGCCATCACTAAACAGTTTATTCATATGCTTATAGTTACTCTCGTTAATATAAAGAATTCCTAAATCACTGCGCAAGGTACGTACATCTTCGATAATCTCGTAGGTTTGCGTCTCTCTCAAGCTAAAGTTGTATTCTGAGACGTCATTGTGCTTCATGAGATTTACAAAGGCGTCAACCACAAAGGCGTAGTGCTGCGTAGAGATGGAAAAATAGATCGGACTACGCTTTTTCCCCGTATAACGATTCTCCATAAGCTCCGTCTGTTCAATAATTTGGCGGGCATAACCCAAGAATTCCATTCCCTCAACGGAAATACTGATTCCACGGTTAGTCCGCTCAAAAATCGTTATCCCCAGTTCACTTTCTAACTCTTTAATGGCATTGGACAGGCTCGGTTGAGAAACAAAGAGCTTCTTTGCCGCCTCATTCATGGAGCCACTATTTGCAATTTCGATAGCGTAGCGGAGTTGTTGCAACGTCACTCCTATTCCCCCTGTTCCAGACCTGTTAGTTCTGTATTCTGTTCTTGCTAGGTGATATCGTAGCATATTTTCATATGGCAATCCAAGATAATCCTTATCTTATTTACGTATTAAGAGTGCTTTAGCGTGTACGCTTCTTAGCAGCATCAATTTTGGAGGGGTCAAGTCCCTTCCAAATATTCGGCATATCGACTTGCTCAGGGTGCTCAAATACAAGAAAAGCCGTAGGTAAATATCGTTCCCCATATTGAGAAGATGGCTTGTTCATAATCTCGTTGTCTTTTACCAGAACGGTAGAAGAACCTCCATCCAAGTTTGCTGCAATCACAGCCCCATGCTTAAGAAGGATTTGTTGCACATCGTATAGATTTGCCCCAATACTATAAGTAGGTTGTCTTCCATCAATAACAACAAATATAATCGCTCCGTCAGCACGCTGACCCATCGCTGTTCGAGGAGCAATACCCCAGCCTTCTGCCGCGTTCTTAATTAATCCTTTTCCATTGACGATCAGACGAGGGCTAAAAGTAACCGCCTCCTGAACACCCATATTGTTAATCTCATCTAAAGTATAATTTCCAGCAACCATCTTCCCTTGTTTATCTAGACCTACGATTTGCGTGGATTTCTTGCCACCGAGACCGTTGTAATATAACTTACCTTGTGAAATCACAATACCGATAGGTTTAAAGCCGTTACCTTTCCAGTTGGGGTCAGCGAATCCACCACCGTTAACTCCAGCGATAGCACCTGTGCGCTTCACCATACTAGTTACTTTCTCACCTGACCCTACTTTATCCGGAATTCCCAAACGGACTTTAGTAGGATCATTAACGATCATGACATATCCTGAATATCCAGTACCTGAGACATTTTCTATCTCGACCAGTGGTTTCTCTTTTACTTCAGGTTCAGGAGTAATGGTATGTGTATCCTTTTCGACCCCCATCTCTTCAAATTGGGCGCTATATTCAGTCACTCTGTTCTTTAATCCGTCCTCACCAATAATATATTTAGCCATGTAGCGGTGCTGTGTTGTAATCAGTGTATCAGCGATTGAATAGCGCAGATTTTTAGCCGAAGGTGCAAAGTAAAACCAACCGCCTCCAGCAATCAACAAAATTAAGCAGAATAAAAACACTTTGGATAGTGTTCGGAAGAAGCTCCGTTTCTTACGTTTTTTTGTTGGCTTCTTTTTGCGTACGGTGGAACGTTGAGGTAATGATGAAGTGCTCACTTCTTTTTCCTCCCTGACTATTTCGGAATTTGAAAATAAATGTCTAACTTTATCATAGACGATAATTTCCATGAAAAGTTTCTGTTAAGGGAATTACTAGTTATACGTAAGTTTCTGAGCATACACAAAAATATCGCCGCACGATTCTAATCATACGACGATTGTTAGTTTTCTTTTATAATTTCGCCATTATTTGTGGTCTCTTTATTCGCTGCAATACATAACAAATGAAGAATAGATTTATTCCCAGCAAAATAATCATAATCCCCGCTGACCATACTAATGGATGCTTTACACCAAAGGTAACCAGTAAAGAAGGTCCCAACGTCAAGAAGCTTAGTGCTGAAGCAATATGTAATCCTTGTCGTGGATTTTGCATTACCATGGATAATATTCCTGTTATAAAGATCATGAATATGCAAATCAGAAGATTATCAAAGATTAATATACTTTGTGCTGTTGAGAACCAAATGAGGCTGGTTTCATGCATGAAAACATATTGGATGAAGTTTGCGCTGAGCCAAGTAAACAATGACGATATTACCAGCATTACTAGTGAAATCAGGATTGCAATCATACTCTTCCCAATGAACATTGACTCTGTTCGTATTGGCGTTGACAATAAAGATTCAAAGGTCTTATATACTTTTTCTCCTCCAATCGAATATGAGATCATATTTACTGTTATTCGAGGCACACCTAGAGCCATAATGATGATTGGATAATAAAAGTTCAATTTACCAAAATAAATATACGCTAACATCATAAAGATAGCTGGTGCAACGATTATGAAAAGCATGCTAAACCGAAATCGCTTTAAAGCTACGAAATATTTCCATTCATGATGAAGGACACTAGACATTTGTGATTTCATCAGATACACCTACCTTTTTATATGACTCCGCAAAATACGAACGATCCATTTTCTTCACTTTTATAAAGATAAAATAAGAGTTAACCCCCATCAAAACGACTAAAAATACTGCTGATAGTAAATAAGTAGCCACCATCAAATGCTGAGTAAATAAATTAAAAAGAATAACAATATAAATGTAAATCGGATAAAAAACTAAGGTTAGCTTACTATTAGCCGTCCGGATATCATCAGAAGTAATGGATCTATCTACTCCGATTAAAGTGACGGTTAATAAAATATGAATAAATAGAATCAACATACCTACCCATTCCCAAAAATTTATTTGAAAATACTCTTTTGTGAAAATCTTCACTAATAGCATTAGAATGAATATGGATAAATAACAAACTCCACTGCTAACGATGCAATACATACATTTTCCATAAAATAGGCTTCTGCTCTTAATTGGTGAGGATAATATTGTTTCTATCGTTTTCATTTCTTTCTCACCCGCAAAGCTATGGGCTGTCCATTGCTTTAACAGAGTAAGCGGAAATAAGATTGATCCGCTCAACAAGACAATATCATTCAATCGAAATAAAGGAGCAACGATCCCTATGAGAACTACAGCACATAAATGAAAGATCAGGGTGCCTTTATCCTTGAAATACTCTTTTATCTGCATCCTAAAGACGGTTTCTATTTCATTCATTTGGTTTCTCACCATTTTCCACCTGCATATACAGCTTTTCGAGGTCAAATTCCTTAGTTTCAATATTCTTCACATCTATCCCTAATGTGGCTAACACTTTAATCAAATTCGAAATCGCAATATTTTCTGTTAGTTCAACGATAATCGTGTTTTGCTGCACCTTATATTCAATATTTATTTCAAGACTAGACAACGCCTTATGAAGGCGTTCCAAATCAGCGGACAAATCTTGGTTGCAGATAATACGGACTTTACTACTGGCTTGCTCTTTCAATGCTGCCATTGTGTTAGTATATACGTTTTTCCCATGTCTCATTATTGTGATCTTATTACAGATCTTTTTTACTTCTTCTAAATTGTGTGTGGTCAAAATAATGGTGGTCCCATACTTCTGTACTAAATCATGCAGCATTACTCTTAAATGATCGATGCTTACTGGATCTAGTCCATTCGTCGGCTCATCTAATAGAAGGATTTTGGGTTTGTGAAGTAAGGCTCTAGATAAAGCAACCTTCTTCTTCATCCCTGTAGAAAAGCCCTTTACAGGCAAATGCTTCTTATCTAGTATTTCAAAATCACTCAATAGCTCGTCTATTCGTTTGTCGTAATCACTACGTTTCATACCATATATTTGAGCAAAATAACTTAAGTTATCATATATACTCAAAGGCTCATATAACCCAACGTCTTCTGATAAAACACCACACATTTTACGAACAGTGTCACCCTCTAGATTGGGATTACAACCAAATACAGATACTTCTCCCTCATCAGGCTCTAAAAGTCCTAATAAGAAACGAAGAGTAGTTGTTTTCCCAGCTCCATTATGTCCCAATAAGGCGTAAACATCTCCCGTCTGAATGGTAAGGCTCAATCCATTGATAGCATTCACATTCCCGAATGTCTTTTTCACATCTTTCAGTTCAATTTTCCGCATCGAATATTCCTCCTTAAGAAACCCAAAATAAGTATAGCAGACTATACATTAATTGTATAGTCTGCTATACTTATTTTTGATTGTGATAAAATTTTTTATTGATACAATAAGAAAGTACGACGTTGTCGCATTTGGTTTTCATCAAGAAAGCAATTTTCGATATTAATTATTACACGGGAGTGTGACATGAAAACAAGAATAAGAGAATTACGAAAAGAGCGAAAAATATCTCAAGAGGAATTAGCAAAAGCGGTTCGTGTCACTCGTTTAACCATTATTTCAATTGAGAATGAAAAATACACAGCTTCTTTAATCCTTGCTTATAAAATAGCTAAGTATTTTGGATTAATGATTGAGGAAGTATTTGATTTCTCTGAGGTGGAGGAAAATGATGAATCAAAAATATAAAGCGCGGATTCAAAAACGCCTACGTGCCAAAATAGTTATCGCTGTTATTGGTGGACTTGCTGTAATAGGTACCTATATCATTAAATTGCTTAATACCACGGCAGATTTTGCTTCTATTGATGCGTATATCACAGGATTTTTCTTTGGTATTGAGGGCGTCTGTGTGATGAACATAATACAGCTTAGAAAGCTGCTTAAAGACGAGAATGCGCTTGAAGAAATGGTGATATATGAAGAAGATGAAAGAAATCAAAGTATCAAATTAAAAAGTTACAACTCCACTATAAATTTTATGATTTGGTTGCTTTCATTTGGAAGTATTATCTCATCTTTCTTCAATCAGGTTATCTTTTTCACATTGGCAAGTGTTCTTGTGGTCTTGTTAGTCATGTCTTCATTATTCAAATGGTTTTATACTAGAAACTGAGTGGGATTCAAAGCTTTTTTCCATTTAAGTAGCTGTCTCAGTAGTAGAATTCCTACTTGTGAGACAGCTCCTTTGCACTTCTTTTTAACTGCATGATTGTTTAGTGTCTTCCCGCTCCGCCACCACTGCTGGCGCTACCTCCACCACCTGATGAGCCACCGCCGCCGGAAGAGCCTCCTCCACCTGATGAGCCTCTATCATCATTAGAGTAACTGCTGCTGGAAGAACTTGAAGAATGTCTTCCTGCGCCTCCGCCACTGCTGGAACCTCCTCCACCACGGTTCTCGTTGCTTGAGGAATAACGTCCTGCTCCGCCACCTCTAGTAGATCCGCCTCCACCACTGTTTCCCCAGAAGCTTGACTGTGAGTTATTGGATGGTGTGTTTCTATGATGGTGGTGGTGATTATTATAACGTCTGTGCCAACGTCTACCATAACCGTAATCCGCTTGACCGTACCAATTCCCATACCGACGAATATTTCTTGGGCTATACGGATTAAATGGCAAACCGTACATTTCAATATATTTATTGCGTCGTGAAACACCATATCCGAACAGTATGAGCGGAGCAAATATCAATAAGTAAATTAGAAGACCTTTGCCTACACTAACACTAGTCTCCTTTGATGAAGTGGTTGTTGAGGAAGAATTGGCGGCTGTAGTACCTCCACTATTTCCCGTCGCTCCAACGGATTGATCCGCTCTAGCCAATAAGAAGCTGTACAAAGCATTAGAAGTTGCCGTAGCTCCCGTTCCGTAATCTTTTTTCACAAATTGGGGCTCAAGTACAGTATCCAAAATATTGCTGATTGCATCATTAGTTAGAACCTTGTCGATGTCCTTCCCTTGCAGAACATGATAGTTGTCTCCACCTATGTCTAGCACGAGCATAACATCCTTAGGGCCAGCAGCAACGGAGGCAAACTTCATGTAGGTATAATCCTGAAGTGTTTTATCTCCTGCATTCTTTACAGTAACCACATAAATTCCGCTGCCAGTTGTAGTTTTATATCTGTTGCTAGATTCGTTCAAATAATCCTTTGTTACTTTTTTGAGTACACCGGCATTATCGGATACATAGTTTTTGGTGCCGACATTCTCCACCCAGGTCCCACCCATGGCTTGGATAAAAGCGCCATAAGTTTTACGTGCACCGTTACTATAAGTTTTAGCTGCAAAATCCGGTTCAAGATATTGAGAGAGAATATCTTTAATCTTACTGTTAGGCAACGTGTCCTCAATACCCTTACCTTGTACCGCCCAGTAGTCATCATCTTTTATAGAAAGCAGTAGCAAAAGCCCGTTATTCTTATCCGCAGAGCCTACGCCCCAGCTATTGAATAGCGAAGTTGCATACTCTTCCATCGAAACTCCATTTGTAGAATCGACTGTCACCACTACGACTTGAGCGCCCGTATCCTGATGTAATCGAATCCCATAGTTCACCATGTAATTCTCAGCTTTCTCGTCGATCACATTTGCAAAATCATTCACATAAAATGACCCGGTATGCTTAGGTACAGCTGTCTTGGCTGAAGTTAAAACCGGAAGAAGCAAAACACTTAACATCAGGGTGGCAAGTATGGTAAAAAGCATTTTTCTGAAAATTCTGTAGTTCATATGTACCTCCTGCTCTATCATAATCTCTTTTATTTATCGGTTACGCTCAGTTTACACAATAGTTCCATTTTGTTCTATTCGATAAACCACACAGTAATATGTTATATTAAGCCCCGGCCTCCTGATTCACACAAAAAAATTAGCGCTTTCAGATTTAGATATAGCTATAATAATAAAAATAATAATCATCAGGTTAATCAATATGCTTATGAAAAACTCTGATAATTTATTTTGATCTCTACGAAAAACTAATCGATTTAACTGAAACCCTAATGATATTCCCTCACCTATTAAGTTGATTGGTAAATCTATAAACGAATAAAGCGCTATTACAAATAGTAATTCCCAAAGCAAATGCCCAGCAAAAAAAGAGAAGATTACAATACCAATATGTATCAACGGCCACATTAAAATGATTGTACTGAACACGGATTTCCCTTCTATTAAAAACCCAAGCATCATTCCAACACTAATCAACAAACAAATAAAACTCAAAGAGGACCCTAAGGGTACAGCCGCGTGGCTCAATAACTTTCCATCGAATTGATCAAATACTTCAGTACCATATATAATTTACTTCTCAATTCAGCTAAACGATATGTACTTATTTCACTATCATGAAATCTTTCTCTCCCTCATGAATAGGCAGATCGCTCATCGTCACTTTTTTTACTGATGCCCGTTTCAATGATTGCATGCAATCAACTAAAAAAGAGATTTGCTGCTCTTCTCCTTGTACCTCTACCTCTACACTTCCGTCGTTTAAATTTTTCACCCTACCCGTTAATCTCATTCTTACTGCAATCGTATATATTTCTAACCGAAATCCCACATTTTGAACTCTACCCGAGAAAACCACTTTCTTTCTAACGATAGGGCTTGAAGGAAAATCCAGTAACTGAATACGATTGGCATGCCAAATCACATAATTATTTCTAACTTTTTTGAACACATTCACACGTTTCATACTCCTTTTTTAGAACTTCTACGATTTATGCTATATTGTACCATAGCCGTTGGTAAAATAAGGGGATAAAATGATCACTCTTCAATCACTAAATACACAAAAAGACTCAGCTTTCCGCTGAGCCTCCAATTTCGTATTAACTTCAAGTCAAAGGTTAGTTCAAGCTATTCGTTAATATCAAACAGAGTAGTTGTTAAGTAACGTTCACCCGTATCCGGCAGAATCACCACAATCGTCTTCCCTTTATTTTCTGGACGTTTAGCAATTTCTGTGGCTGTATATACCGCGGCACCCGACGAGATCCCTACAAGCAATCCCTCGGTTTTGGCAATTTCACGCGCTACATTAAATGCGTCTTTATTCTTCACCTGAAAAATTTCATCGACAACCTCTTTATTGTAAATCTCCGGAATGAAGTTAGCCCCAATTCCCTGAATCCCATGCGCACTAGGCTTGCCCCCAGATAGGACTGGTGAATCAAATGGCTCGATTGCGACAATATGCACCGAAGGATTCTTAGCCTTCAAAGCTTCCCCAACCCCTGATACGGTGCCGCCAGAACCAACACCCGCAATAAAAATATCAACATTCCCATCCGTATCCCGCCATATTTCCTCTGCAGTTGTTGTTCTATGAATTTCAGGGTTAGCTGGATTGCTGAATTGTTGTGGAATGTATGCATGTGGGGTTTGAGCAGCCAATTCCTCCGCCTTTCTCAAAGCACCGCTCATCCCTTCAGCTCCAGGTGTTAATACAAGCTTAGCACCAAGTGCAGCCATTACCTTACGGCGTTCAATACTAAACGTATCCGGAAGAACGATAATCAGCGAGTAGCCAAGACTGGTCGCAGCCATGGCAAGGCCGATGCCGGTATTGCCACTTGTTGGCTCAATAATTACAGAATCTTTATGAATTAAACCTTTATCTTCAGCATCTTTGATCATCGCATAACCTATACGATCCTTAACGCTACCTCCAGGATTAAAAGACTCTAGCTTGGCAAGGATTTTTGCTTCAACATTCTGAGATTTACTATATTTCGAAATTTCCAATAACGGTGTGTTGCCAATCAAATCAGTTATGCTTTTGTATATATTAGCCATAATATTCTCCTCATTTCTTATTACCCCATCAGCTTACTTTGTATTAAGTCTAACAGGGTTTAGAGTATATTATCAACTTGTTGTATTCCGTCTAACAGAAACACTGGACTCTCGCACGATTAAACGCGGATCAAGCTGCACCCTCTGATACTCTCCAGTAATATTATCCTGTATCCGTTGTAAAAGAAGCTGCGTAGCTAATCGAGCCACTTCATTCCCCATGATAGAAACGGAACTAATTTGAGGCGTTGTGATGGTTGTCCAAGAGTTATTATCTACCCCAACCACAGCTACATCTTCTGGAACACACACACCCAGTTCTTTAAAACGGTTTACAATCCCTATAGCGACCATATCATTTACAGCATATATTGCATCTGGCATATGGGTCAGGCTGTAGAAATAATCTGCGGCTTGTACCCCCGTTTGAAGGGAGAAATCCTCTCCAAAATAAACCAAAGAAACATCCACTTGATTCAAAGCCTGCTGATAAGCAAGATATCGATCCTCAATGAGGTCTTTCTGAGCACCCGCATAAGCAATTCTAGTTCGACCAATACTATTTAGATGCTCCATAATTAGCTGACCTTCAAAACGTGACAGGCTAACGATATCTGCTTTCACATTCTCCGTAATACGCTTACCGTAGTTAATGATGGAGACCGGAACACTAGATTTATTAATTAGCTCTACCATCGTCTTTGGATAAGCAAGAGGCATGATAATGAGTCCATCGACATGTAATTTCTTGATCTCACGAATCATTTCGAGCTCTGTCCGCGGATTTCCGGAAGTATTAATCTGAATGACTCGATAACCGTCCTGTTTAGCGGCTTGCTCCACGGACCAGGCGATATCTGGAATGATAGCATTTCGAATATCAGGAACAGCCAAGGCAATTTGCTTCGTTTGGCGAATCTTTAGGCTTTGTGCAGAGGTGTTTGGGGTAAATCCCATCTCCTCGATCACTTGAAGAACCAATGCCTTTGTCTTGGAACTGATTCCCTCGGAATTATTTATAGCTCTGGAGACAGTAGCAATCCCTACTCCCGCTTTTTTTGCTACATCCTCTATGGTTACTTTGTTTTTATTAGCCAAGTTGATAGTCCCCTCATTTTCGGAATCGTTTCCGTTATCATTGCTATTATTAAATCTGCCCGTCTCCTTCAAGCCGTTTTTCCAATATATTTATTATAACATACAAGTGCTTATAAAAGCACTTGTAGCAAGTACAACACAGTCTATATATGCCTCATATCGCTGAGTTTAGGTGAAAATTTTCACTAATTTTCGATATTAATATTTTAGTATTTAAATTTGACAATATGAAAATTGTGTGACATATTTGATTCGGAAACGTTTCCTCTTTTCCGGAATAAACACACTATTTATTATCAATTTATGAATCTAGGAGATGAATGATATGCAAGCATTAAGATGGCATAACGTCAAAGATCTACGTTTAGAAACGATTGATGAACCCGCTGCGTTTGAAGAAAAAGTGAAAATTAAAGTGGAATGGTGCGGAATTTGTGGCAGTGATCTTCACGAATATGTTGCCGGTCCAATTTTCATTCCTGAAGGCACGCCTCATCCCCTCACAGGCGAAAAAGCTCCAATCGTGATGGGCCATGAATTTTCCGGACAAATCGTTGAAGTAGGCCAAGGGGTTAGCAAGTTTAATGTTGGTGATCGAGTCGTCGTCGAACCTGTATATGCATGTGGAGAATGTGTGGCGTGCAGACAAGGCAAATACAATCTTTGCGATAAAATGGGCTTCCTAGGTCTCGCCGGTGGTGGAGGTGGATTCTCAGAATACGTTGCAGCAGACCAACATATGGTCCACAAAATTCCTGACAGCTTATCCTATGAGCAAGGCGCTCTGGTAGAACCTTCTGCAGTGGCTCTGCATGCTGTTCGTTCCAGTCAATTGAAGGTTGGAGATAAAGCTGTAGTATTCGGTGCGGGTCCAATCGGTTTGCTTGTAATTGAAGCTTTGAAAGCATCTGGCGCGGCTGAGATCTATGTTGTAGAGCTTTCTGAGGAACGTAAGAGTAAGGCTGGGGAGCTTGGGGGTATCGTAATCGATCCTAAGCAATATGATGTGGTTGAGGAAATTCAAAAACGTACAGATGGTGGCGTGGATGTTGCTTTTGAAGTCACAGGTGTCCCTCCCGTTCTAACACAAGCTATCAATTCCACTAAATTAAGTGGTCAAATTATGATCGTTAGTATTTTCGAGAAAGATGCTACGATTACACCTAACAACATCGTACTTAAAGAACGTAATTTAACGGGTATTATCGGATACCGTGATGTATTCCCAGCAGTAATTAGCCTGATGGAACAAGGTTACTTCCCTGCGGACAAATTAGTGACTAAAAGAATTAAATTGAACGAAGTAATTGAACATGGGTTCGAGGCGCTTTTAAAAGAAAAAAATCAAGTGAAGATTCTTGTAAGCCCTAAACAATAACCATAAGCAGCCAAGTGGCTGATCTATAGAAGAAGAGTCCTTCTCAATATGAGAGGGACTCTTTGCTTCTTTTATCAAATCACGCGTACTTCTCATTTAATAAATAGTGCAGATTCTCTTTGACCGATGGCCATTCTTTATCCAAAATACTAAAGACAACATTATCATGAATCGAACCGTCAGATCTGATTCTATGTTGGCGCAGAACCCCTTCTCTTACAGCCCCTAATCGTTCTACTGCTCTTTGCGACCTCAAGTTAGTCTTCACCACTGTAAATTCTACACGTATGAGCCTTAGGTCTTCAAAGCAATAGTGAAGCAGTAATGACTTAGCCTCGGTGTTCACACTAGTTCTCCAATATTCAGGCGAGATCCAAGTACATCCGATTTCAGCATTACGATGAACCAAATCCGGATGCATGATTCGAGTGGTACCGACGATTTGTCCAGTAGCTTTATCAATGATGACGAATGGAATTTGCGATTCATTATTTTGATTTGCGAATGCGGTTGTGATTAAATCCTGCACCTGCTCGTCCGACGTTATTTTTCGCCAGGTAAATTCCCAGATGTTTGGATTTCTTAATACTCTCGCTAGCCCTTCTACATGGCTGTCATCCATTGGAACCAGCTTGACTGTGTTGCCCTCCAAAATTGAATTACGAGGTTGGATCATTTCGCACACCGCTCTCTTAATGATATATGTTGGATGATAGCCGCAATTTCTTCTACTCGATAAGCGATATGATCTGCTCCAGCATGCTCTAGTTCTCCTTTAGGACCGTAGCCAAACGTCACACCGATAGATTCTACTCCACAACCAATAGCTCCGATGATATCATGTTCGCGGTCTCCAATCATCACAGCTTCTTCTGGAAGAATGACATTCTGATCGAGGACGTACTGTATCACATCTTTCTTTTTAGAACGGGTGCCGTCTAGATTACTACCACCAATATGATCAAAATAATGATCTAGTTTGTAACGCTCAAGAATTTGTTCTGCAAAAACAGTAGGCTTAGAGGTAGCTACATACAACGAATATCCGTTATTCTTAAGACCTTCCAGCAATTGCGGTATACCATCAATCACCCTATTCTCATACAGTCCAACGACGCTGTAACGCTCACGGTAGAAGATAACCGCTTGACGCGCTTGTTCCTCTGAGAACTGATGTAGCTCAATAAAAGAATCGTAAAGAGGTGGGCCTATATAAGGAAGAAGCATATCTAAATGCTCGATTTGAATATCAAATTTGTTTAATGCGTATTCGACGCTTTTTGTAATCCCTTCTTTAGGGTCCGTTAATGTCCCATCCAAATCAAATAAAATACTTCGTAGTCCTCTTCCCACGCTGTCTTGCTCCCCTCGATTGTAATTAATGGATGTATTTATAATACATTCGTTTCTACATACTTTCCACATACTTCTTTAATACGATCAGTGCGAAAGTTATTTTTATATATCGGAGGAGTATTTTATGAATATGACCCATTATATGTCTTTGCTAGCAGATAATCAGCCTTGGAACTTGATTTTATTCATGGCGATCCCTGTGATTTTTGCTGAGACGATCACCGTTACAGAGTTTATTATTTTGTTCACCAAAAATCTAAAGTGCTCTTTACGGACCTTTAACAAAATCTGTAGCATTCTGGCTGGGTTGTACTTCACAGGCGTATTCCTCTACTTGTTTCCTACCGCATTCATCCCTTTGACAGTGAATGGTGAGTGGCACACATGGGTTGACGTAGTAGCCGTAGGCTTCTATTTGAGCGGAGTGCTTTTCTTATTACCGCTAGCTTTGTTAGATCTTGGTCTGATCGCTCGTAAACGAACAGATGAACAGAAAATGAAGCTTCATTTTATATTCATTAGTGGATTCTTGGTTGTAGCGCATATCGCGATGATATTCGGGATGATCAATCCGGAAATTGTGGGCAGCATGGGTGGAATGGGCGACATGATGCACTAACTAAGGGTATAAAACATAAAAAAGCAGATCAAGGTTTAGCCCTTGGTCTGCTTTTCTAATGTGAAGCGAAGGTTATCCCGCACTCTGAACAGAAATCACACTACGCTTCTTGCGCAATAAAAACATAAGTGGTAATCCAAGCAACACGATGATTGAGCCGACTATGAATACATCATTCACACCCATGGTAAACGATAATAATCTTATCGTATCTGCATTATCTGCACCTGAATTGATCAATTCTTTAGAGTGCAGTATGGATCTTGTGGACAAAATAGAAGTGAACACCGCAATCCCAAGTGAGCTTAACACATTCCGAACCCAGTTGTTGATCGATGTGGCATGACCTGACCATTCGACTGGAATTTCCTCCATAGACGCAGTGCTGCTCGGGACGTTAGCTAATCCAATCCCTAAATTGCGAACGACCATCGCCCACATCACAAAGCTGTAAGAAACGTTCGTATGCAGCCGGCTCATCATGAATAAACCGATGAAAATAAATAAAATACCAGCAGAAATTAACTTTACAGGTCCGAACTTCGGATACAACTTACCCACAATTGGGCTTAACAATGCAAGGAGGATCGAAGATGGTAATAAGATAAGCCCGGTCTTTAGTGTTGTTGCTCCTTCTACCGTCTGTAAGAACAATGGTGTTAAATAGGTTCCAGCATACATCGCTATCGTCACCAGACTATAGATACTTAGCATGGCAGTAAAGCGGCGATTTCGGAAGACACGTAAATTCAGCAACGGCACTTCCGTCTTGAGCTCGTGCAAGACAAAGTAAACTAGAAGAGCTATCCCCACAAGTATTAATAAAATAGTCTTCCATGAACCCCATCCCCAGCTGTTACCTTGGCTAAATGCGGTTAGCAATGATAAACTCCCCAGTACAACGGTAAGGAATCCGGGAATATCAAATGACTTCGGAACATTCATTCGATAGTAAGGAATTAACGTTACGGTCAGAATAATAGCAATGATCCCAATGGGAATGTTAATTAAAAATAACCAGTGCCAGCTTGCATACTGAAGTAACCATCCGCTAAATGTCGGACCTATGGCTGGGGCAACCATCGCGGACAGTGACCACAAGCTCACGGCAAAAGGTCTGCGTTCAGCTGGAATCACTTGGAATATAATCGTCATCGTACAGGCCATAATCAGCCCGCTGCAAGAGCCTTGAAGCATCCGAAATACAATCAAAGTTGTAGGATTCCAGGCTATTGCACAGAGTAAGGAGAATATGGTGAATCCCGTCAAGGCGAATAAGTAAAGTCGCTTATAGCTGAATCTGCCTCCAAGATAACCGGCAAGCGGTGCAGTTACACCCGTAGCTAGCATAAAACCTGTGACCATCCATTGCATAGTGTTCAGGTTCGAATGGAAATGATTCATTAAAAGAGGAACAGCAATGTTGATAGTTGTTGTACTTAAAACAGAGACGAAATTTCCGAAGAATATGGCAATCATTATAGGCCAAAAGAGAATTTTACTTTCTTGTTTAACGTCCACGCTACCCCTCCTATATCTTTTCATATGTCTACTTTTACATATATCAATTAACTTAAATAATGTTATAATTGTATGGATAATATGTCAATCTTGACATATCCCCAAAATTCACAATATAAACGGATTTATAATAACTGGAGGGTATCAGAGTAATGAATACACTGTCTTACGGACTTCTAGCTTTACTTACTGCTAACCCGTTGTCTGGATATGAATTAACTCAGAATATCAAACCGTTATGGCGGGCCGGACATAGTCAAATCTACCCTCTTCTAATGAGCATGGAGCAGCAGGGATATATTTCATATCAGCTTATTGAGCAATCCGATAAGCCGGACAAGAAGGAGTACTCCATTACAGAGGCAGGACTAGAGCAATTACGTAATTGGGTGGAAACCCCAGCTGAACCTCCAGTTCTACGGGACGAGCTACATTTTAAGCTGTATAGTTTATGGCTCTCCAAACCAGAGGAAGCAAAGGCCCTTCTGCAGCAACGTGCGGCGTTTTGTAAAAGCGAGCTAGAACGTTACAAGGTCTTGCTGAAAGCCAACGATGTCTTACGTGATGAACGAAGGGAGACTCGTGAGTTAAAAGCTTCGACTTTTGGACGTTATTTACTCATCCGTAAACGAGTGCTTGATATGGAGAGTTCTATACAATTTTGTGAGTGGGCTCTTGAAGAGCTTGAGCCAGCAAAATAGTTTAGTAGATTGCACATAAAAAGAGACTTCGCGTAAATACGCGAAGTCTTTTTCGGCTCTTACTTTTCGACGAATGGTAATCTAGGCAGCTGCACCTCGCAACGAGTTCCAATGCCAGGCTGACTTGTAATTCGAATCTTACCGCCGTGTAATTCCACAAGCTTTTTAACAATGGATAGTCCAAGTCCTGTTCCACCATATTGCCTGGATCGTGATTTCTCAACTCTGTAGAATCGTTCAAAGACATAGGGTAGTTCTACCTCAGGAA
Source organism: Paenibacillus sp. VTT E-133280 (assembly GCF_002264385.1). Taxonomy (NCBI): domain Bacteria; kingdom Bacillati; phylum Bacillota; class Bacilli; order Caryophanales; family Paenibacillaceae; genus Paenibacillus; species Paenibacillus sp. VTT E-133280. Next base: position 73,051 of record NZ_NFUX01000014.1, on the reverse strand, counting down.
TACCTATACCGGTATCTTCCACAATAAATAAAACGGAGTCCCCATCGACATCCTCATCTACATGGACAGTAATCTCACCTGCATCCGTATAGCGGATTGCATTCTCCAGAAGATTCATCATAATCTGTTCCATACGCTTTTCATCTCCACGAACCCTACACGAATCTCCATGATACGTAATATTCAGCAGAAGTCCCTTTTCTTTAGCCTTCAATTCCACTCTTCGTACCGCTTGTTCTGTCATGTACTTAAGATCTATCCAGTCCAGCGTAAGTATGATTTTACCTTCTTCCATCTTTGCCAGTTCAAATAAATCTTCTACCAGATGCTCAAGCCGATGCGCTTCCTCGTGGATAATATCCAAATACAGATCTCGTTCCCCTTCGGTCTCATAGAGTCCATCCTTTACAACCTTGGTATACCCCTTCAAATAAGTGATGGGTGTTCGTAGTTCATGAGATATGTTGGCTAAGAATTCCTGACGCGTATCCCTGTATCTTTGCAGATCTACAGCAAGGTCGTTAATAGCTCCTGCCAAAAACCCGATTTCATCGTTACTCCGTATGGAAAGTCTCGTTTCCAATTCACCGGCAGCAATTTTTCTAGTCGCCTTCTGCATCTTGATCAGCGGCCTGGATAACAATAAACTAATGATTCCCGTGATCCCTAGTGCCAATATAAAGGCCCCAATTCCTGCGAGCAACAGCAGATTACGGATAGAAGCCAAGGATTGCTTCATGTTCTCTGTAGAGGACATTACATATAGTGCAGACTGGATAGTTTGACCATTTGAAATTGGTTTTCCAGTGATGAAATATCTGTGTCCAGTAGGATCTGTATACTCAAAATTCACACTTTTTCCGGCAAATATCCGACTAATATCCGAAGCATTGATGAATGAACGATCTGCGCGGTCATGAACACCCGAATGGAGAATGACACTACCGTCTTTTGAAATATTAAATATACTCACGTCCGAAAATTCTGCAAAAGCACTCATCATCTGCTCGTTTGAACTATCCGGTGATTCAGCCATTCCGATAAAATGCGAGGTTAACTCCTCAGTTTCTTTTTGCATCTCGTTATAATAAAAGCTGGTAAACATTCGGTCTATCGTTATCCCAAGAATTAGCAAAACAACTAAAAAAACAGACATAATAACTGACCCGAGCTTCAGTCCGATCATATTATTCTTCATAGATGATTACCTGGGATCTCAAATTTATAACCTAACCCCCATACCGTTTGAACAGGATTATAAGAGAGACCCGCCTTATGTAATTTCTCGCGGATATTCTTAATATGCGTGTCGATGACACGGTTCTCACCCTCATAATCGTTGCCCCATAAACGCTCCACTAGTTCTTCTCTCGTAAAGACACGGTGCGTATTTTGCGCCAAGGCCGTTAGCAGATCAAATTCCTTGAGTGTAAATTCAACCGCTGTATCCAGAATATACACCTCACGAGCATCCGGGTAAATCGCTAGCTCAGGATAGCTCAGAACCTTTTTCTGAGGTTGTTGGGTCGATGTAAGCATTGAACGCCGTACCAAAGAATAAATTCTTGCCACTAATTCCTCTGGCTCGAACGGTTTGGTGAGATAATCATCCGCTCCTATGCCGAGACCACGAACCTTGTCCTTAGTTTCCGAACGAGCTGTCAGCATTAGAACGGGGACAGAGCTTACCTCTCTAACGGTTTTACAGACTTGCCAGCCATCCATATCTGGCATCATCACATCCAGCAGGATTAGATCAAAGTTATGTTGTTTCAGCAAAGTGAGTGCCTCATGCCCCGTTGACGCTTCTCTAGTCGTTATTCCTTCTTTTGTTAAATAAATCCGAATTAAATTTCGCATATTCCATTCATCATCAACGATCAGTACCTGGAGCTTATTCAAGTCATTCACCCTCTTCATTGCCTAGTGACCGGAATGGGAATTGCCGCCTGCAGCCGGAGAGATTTCCAGCATATCATCGATTTCGCTTTGGGCACTCTCTTTGATGGTATTAATGTCCCCTGTTAACCAAGCATGGTTATAAGGACCTTCTGCTGGCGAATCTTGAAATTTAGGTTGAAGGGTCATCATATATTCCATCACGGAATCTGGCAACCCGTCTTTTTCAGTAAAGATAAGCGGTGCATGTTTCCCTAAATGAGAAAAAGGTGCAGCGGCGATCGCCAGCATCGTTGAGTCGGTAGTCAACAAAGACAAATTATGGCCAGGCGTCGTTATGCCCCAGCCGAAACCGTTGCTGGCGTCCTTAAAAGTAGCAAAAGCAATGGCATTCTCATAAATGTCTTTTCCAGCTATACGGGTTACTGTGCCGAATTCCTGTAATTGCTTTTCTACTGCTGTAGATACAACTTTTTCAGGTCCTAAGATATAAATCGTAGCCGAACCTCCACGCTCTTTCAAAGCATTAACCGTAGGGTCTGGAATTTCATCTTTTGTTACATAGAGAAGCGGCTCTGGCATATGGGCGATCCAATTCACTGCAGGCAGTGTGTACTCAGGACTATCCATAGAACCTACAATGACTGCCTTTGGAAGTTCACCGGAAGCTTTTGCATAATAAGTATCAATGGCTTGTGCTATAGCTGCCGGCTCGTCCCCTTCAATTCGGTCTACTTTCAGATCCAGTGTCTTTAATTGTTCTTCGACATTGGAAGCCATGGGTCCGACGAGCACTACTTGTACACCATTATTACCTTCTGCGCCTAAAGGATTCAATCGCTTAAGCTCTGCTATCGTTGCCTCAGGAACACCCTCTTTAGTTGTAAAAAGAATAGGGCCATTATTCGGATGATGGATCAAATCCGCACTAACTGCGGCAATCTGCCAATGGCTTACATCCGTTAATACTACACTTGAAGGTCTGTTGTTCTTCGTCTGTGCAGTCCAAAGGGTTTGTGAAACAATAATTGCTGCCTCAGTAGGGTCAGATGTATTTATACGAGTTGTGTTTTTTGTTGCGATCCACGGTTGATCCACTGACGATATAGAAGCTTTCTTATCTGATCCAGATGGGGCGTTATTGCTCGATTGACAGCCAGCTAACACTGCACTTAAAAGCAATGTAACAGCAACTATGGGTATGATTTTTTTCATCCTAAACCCTCCATTTTGAATTTCTCGCTTGATTTAGAGTAGTTTAGTCTATAAATGTGTAGAAAGTATGTAGAATTTAAAATATATAAAATCTTTATATGATGCAAAAAGAGCACCTGTAAGCCACGAAAGACTTAGGATGCTCCATGCTCTTTTTCTTTAGAAATTCCGTTTCTACGATTACCAGTGTTTAGCGATAAAGGTATCCCGCCCGGATTGCTCACGATCCTCTTTATAATGCTTGGGATTCTTGTGATGATAGTCCTGATGATATTCTTCCGCCCGATAAAAGGTTGGCGCTGGAAGGATTTCCGTCACGACAGGACCTGAGAATCTGCCACTCACAGCAACCTGCTCCTTCATGGCAAGGGCTGCTAAACGTTGTTCTTCATTATAGTAAAAGATGGCTGTCCGGTATTGTGTTCCTCTATCCTGAAATTGTCCACCGTCATCCGTGGGATCAATCTGAGGCCAATATAATTCAAGCAGCTTCTCGTATGAAAAAAGCGCTGGATCAAACGTAATTTGTACCACCTCGTAATGTCCTGTTGTTCCTGTTTTGACTTCTTCGTACGTTGGGTTCTCGGTTAGTCCTCCAGCATATCCCGATACAATCCCTTGGATACCTGGTAACTCCTCGAACGGTGTAACCATGCACCAAAAGCAACCACCTGCAAACATTGCTTGTTCCATATGTTCAAGTCTCTCCCTATCCATCATTATCTAGTAAATAACATATGCTATGACGATAATGCTTCTAGGTTATAATGTCAAAGGAAATCATTCTTTTACATTCGAATTCGATGCTTTAAGGCGTTATAATATAACAAACAACGGAATTAGAAAGGAACACCCTATGAATAAAAATCGCTTGGGCCAGTCAGATTTATATGTAAGTGAAGTAGGTCTCGGATGCATGTCCTTAGGTACGGATGAGGCAAAAGCCACTTCCATCGTCCATGAAGCACTTGATCAAGGCATTAACTTTTTAGATACAGCTGATCTGTATGATGAGGGTCGTAATGAAGAGATCATTGGTAAGGCGATTTGCCACCGCCGCGGTGAGGTGATATTGAGCACAAAAGTGGGTAACCGCAGAATTCCAGGTCAAGAAGGCTGGAGCTGGGATCCATCAAAATCCTATATTAAATCCGCAGTCAAAGACAGCCTAAGACGCCTCCAAACGGATTATATCGATCTGTATCAGCTGCATGGCGGAACGATTGATGATCCGATGGATGAGACTATTGAAGCCTTTGAAGAACTTAAGCAAGAGGGGCTAATCCGATATTATGGGATCTCTTCTATTCGACCTAATGTGATTAGAGAATATGTAAAAAAATCAAATATAGTCAGTGTAATGAGTCAATACAGCATTTTAGATCGACGTCCTGAGGAAGAAATTCTCCCTCTGCTGGCCGAGCATGGGATCAGTCTTATTGCCCGGGGTCCTTTGGCGGGTGGCATCCTTTCGGAGAATGGCCGCAGCAAGGCAGAGAAGAAGTACTTAGATTACAGTAGTGAGGAGCTTCTGAAGTTGCATAATCAGCTTGTGCAGGAAACGAGTCACTCACGCCCACTAGCACAAACGGCGCTTCATTATCCGCTTGGTCATCCGTCTGTGGCGGTTATTATCCCTGGAGCGAGTAGTATGGAGCAGTTGAAGAATAATGTAACGGCTGCTAAGTCAGCCCCACTGTCTTCAGAGGAAATCGAAATGATCCGCGGGTTGAGTAAAGCGAACCGCTACACACTACATCTGTAAGGTAATCAGTCATTTATAAAATTTAGAGCGCCAGTTAAGAAACTGACGCTCTTTTTTATTTTCTTTTACCGATGTATAACAAGTGTGATGAGATGCCCAAGATTGAAGGATCATTTGCTTTGGATATGAGAAAGTTAATCAAGCTCTCTTCCCCCTCTTGGTGAGTCCAATACTGTTGCTGCTCTGCAGATAACATGGCTGCAATGCTTGATGAACCAATTAAATCTATCGACTCAAATCCATTCCTTTCCATGAAAGGCTGAATCTCATCAATGTTAAAATAATAAGCACCTGTAAACCGGCCCTTGTCACTATGATTAAAGATTCCACTCTCATAGAATTCATTGATGGTGTTCATATTATCGTTCGGTTTCCATTGCTGCGGGGATTGTAACGAATTAATGGTCATTCTCATTCGACTTTGAAAAGCCACAAATACTAAGCCATCTTGCTTGGTCACGCGGTGCAACTCTTTTACTGCTAAAATTCGTTCCTCTTCCTTCTGCAAATGATACAAAGGACCAAGCATCAATGAAACATCATAATTCTCATTAGGTATTCCTTCTAAATCTATAGCATTTAAGTTATAAAACCCGTCAAATTGCTCAGTTAATTCTAGTTCAGCTGCCTTTTTCGTTGCTACTTCAACTAATTTAGGTGTGATATCTGAAAGGGTTACTGTATATCCGAGCTTAGCCAGTTCCATAGCGTATTTACCGGGTCCTGCGCCATTATCCAGCACCTTCCCAGCTGATGGCATATATTTCTTGATATAATGGAGATTAATTATGAACTCTAAGGGTTCTCTATCCAGCCTGCCCCACTCGTCAAAGCTAGAGTAATAATCAATAATATTGCTCATCTACATAACACCTGCTTTCTTTTGAGATATATTATCTTCGATACGTCCAAATTTTTCTATAGTTCTTTTTTACATTTTATCATTAAAAAGTTTATCGACGGTTTATTGATCATGTCCTTGTGGGGCTCGTCAATTTCAGAGAACTCAACTAGTCCATAGGTTTCAAACTCTTGTGTAATGGATTCAGCCTCATAAAAAAATATTTTTACGCCATAATCTGTCTCGTAATAATTTTTATCCAATAGAGTACCTTTTCCAAACATAGGCGCTTTTTTCGAAACTGTTGTAAAAATCATATAACCACCTGGCTTTAACTGGTTGTAGCAATCCTTAATGAACTTTTCTCTTTCATTTTTATTCAACAAATGAATAAGACCATGGCAAAATATTCCTTCATAGAGGTTATTATCATAAGGCATGTCATTCACTGAACCATGAAAAATGCTAATATCAAGTCCATTTTCTCTCGCCAAATCAATCGCTGTTTGAGAAATCTCAATACCCGTTACATTTATCCCACTCTCAATAAAAACCTTTGCATTTCTGCCATATCCAATCCCTGGTACCAATATGTCTTTAACATTCCTCTCAAGGAAAAAGTCCTTAGTGGCGATCGCAGAGTCTGTAGGTTCAAATCCCCACATTGTTTGTTTTTCTATAAAGCTTGATTCCCAGAATTCCGTCATATTTCATTCCCCTTTATATTAAAGTCATTACGGATTTATATTATCTTTAATTGTTTCCAAAAAAGAACGGATCTTTACTCCGTCTTCATTGTTTTCGCCAAATCTGCAATTTTCTTGTTCTCCAAGTACTGCTCCATCTGTCTTTCAGCGTCAATCACAACCTGTTGAATCAAGCACTCGCTACCGTGATCCAGGCTACATTCGAACAAAGATGCAGTCCCTTCGATCGCATGGATAATATCCAGAAAAGAGATCTCTTCGGACTTCCGTCGGAGACGATACCCACCGTTTGCACCGGGTGCAGATTGAATCAATCCAGCCTTGACTAGCTTGGTCATCATTTTGGACAGATAGGTTTGCGAAACACCCAGCTTCTCAGCAAGTAATTGAACGCCTACAGGCTTATCGGACGCCGCCGTCACCAGATAAAGCATTGCATGAAGCGCATAGTCTGTCGCTTGGGAATATTTCATTCAGCACCTCCATTAACGACTTTGAAAATCCATAATAACTCTAATCGTTAAAAAAGACAAGCATATCAATGTGCACCATCGGCTTTTTAAGCTGCATTTGAAAGATATTCAAATCTATTTCATTTCCTTTACAACTGGTTCCGATGTTGAAATAATATCAACGACATGGTCAATACAACAGATCCCATAGTGCTTATATGGTTTTGGAAAATCCTTTGATGCGAATATTCTATTAGAAATAAAATCAAGATACCTTGATTTCTTATAAATCCTAAATGTATTTCCGTCAAATTCCTCGTAATCATCCCAAGAAGTAAAGAATTCATTTTTAATCGAATATGCAATATAGGAGTGAAAATCAACTTGTATTATGGGAGAGTTTTTCTCACCATCCATAAGTGGCTCAGCTATATCACTAACTTTGCTTTTACAAAAAGATAACCTTAGTTGATTTACCTCTGGCTCTATTAGACCAAAGAAAAATACATCCTGCAATTCTTTTAAATCTGTATATTCCATCTCATCTCCTCCTCAACACGAATTTGTTCTTACTCCATGTACTACTATTTCCTTTGAAGCCAATACTCTACTCTTTCGCTTTACGGTTAGCTTTAACATGTTTAAGCTGAGCAACTATAATGACACTAATAATGACCAGAAGGAACCATGAACTGATCTTACTAACACTAACCACATGCCATACCTGATTCTGATCAGGATATTTCCAAGCATTAAAGAATGTAGCGATATTCTCAGCTAACCAGATAAAGAAACCTACTAAGAAAAAAGCCAGTGTCAAGGGCATCCGATAAGTAGTGTTTCGTACCCGATAAATGATCCAAGTTTTCCAAAAAACAATGAGTACAAGCCCCTTTAGCCACCAGCGAAAATCAGGAATGAAGTGATGCGTGAAAAAGTTCAGATAGATAGCTGCTCCGAGCGCTCCCGCAGCAGCAAGTCCCGGCCAACCCGTCATATCCATTTTCAGTCTACGCCAAATTTGACACATATAGCTCGCGACGCTCGCATACATAAACCCGCTATACAGTGGCACTCCAAACACCTTGGTTAGCCCGGGTTCAGGGTATGACCATGACCCCATTCTTATCTTATAAATTTCCAGAAGCAAACCTATAATGTGAAATACACAGATGACTTTAATTTCATCTAGCGTCTCTAATCCAGTACGGTACATAAGATATTGAACGATAAGCAATATAATAAGAATGGCATCATATCGGTATATGTAAGGCAGATCTATTAAGTTAGAAAGAGCTAAAGTCCCAAAGATCGCAATAGGAAATATGCAACTCATCGCCTGATGATAGCCAAAATGCAAAAGCTGCGTTATTGATTTCAAATGATTCTCTCTCCTTTCCAGGCAATGCTGATCTTTTTAATCTGCGGAGTCGATTACTCATTACGATTTAAGCATCTTCGTCCATTAGGTATTCTAAAATATCTCCAGGCTGACATTCTAAAGCTTTACAAATCGCATCAAACGTTGATAATCGAATCGCTTTTGCTTTTCCATTTTTCAATATAGAAAGATTGGCCATTGTTATTCCAACCCTTTCTGTAAGCTCTGTAACGCTCATTTTTCTTTTAGCTAACATCACGTCAATATTCACAATAATCGCCATTATCATCACCTCAGACTGTTAAGTCATTTTCTGATTTTATTTCTATGGCATTTTTCAAGAGCTTTTGAAGAACAGCAGCAAAGACCGCAATCACAATTGGAGCACAAGTCATGACAAGTCCGAGTACAATTAGACCTGGTGCATCAGCTTCCTGTGCCATTTCGTAAATAAGTGGCATACCCGCCGCATATAAGATACTGATGATGATTGCACAGTAAATTATATTTTTTAAAGCCTTAATAGATAGTTCAGAGAACGCTTTGTTCTTGTCAATGTAGCTTAAAAGTCTTAATGCCTGATATAAAGCTACGAAATAGGCTATCACCGTTACATAAACTCCTATAAGAAGGGGATAAACTAAATATACGGGATATTCTCCAGCTGCCTTGTTAGGAATCGTAGGTAACCAAAAAATACACAAAGCAAGAACCGGGAGTCCAATAAGAATTACAACTATCTTCAAAAAGAGTGTTTCTCGTTTCATAAACTGCACCTCACAAAGTTAATAATCTGGATTCAATTTAGCACATAATATATCGTCTTACAATATATTTTGATTGTATTACAATTATTTTTTATCTTTATTATATCACCCCCTTTTATTTCCCACCTCCAATCATTGCACATCAAAAAGGCCCCCTCCTCATAAAGATTGAGAAAAGAGCCCTGCCTCTACCGTTCATTTATTTCTTAAGTCTCCTCGTCACTTTTGTATTCTAAAATATCGCCAGGCTGACAATCCAAAGCCTTGCAGATCGCCTCTAATGTTGATAATCGAACCGCTTTCGCCTTTCCATTTTTCAATATAGACAGGTTAGCCATTGTTATTCCAACCCGCTCCGAAAGCTCGGTCACGCTCATTTTTCTTTTAGCCAGCATCACGTCAATATTAATAATAATCGCCATTGTTTTCTCCTCAGACTGTTAAGTCATTTTCTGATTTTATATCAATAGCTTCCTTCAAAAGCTTTTGGAGCACTGCAGCAAACACTGCAATCACCATGGAAGCAAAAATCACAACCATCCCAATGACAAAGAACCCCGGGGTATCATCTCTCTCCGCGACGAGATAGAAAAGCGGCAATCCTACTACATAAATTCCACTGATTGAGATTGCACAGTTCCTGATGTTTTTTAAAACCTTTACAGATAATTCTGAGAAAGCGTTGTTATTGTCAATATACCCTAACAGTTTGATCGCTTGATACAATGCAAAATAAAAAGGTATCGCCGATGCATACAAAACAATATACAAGAGATATTTAATATAGGTTTGATCGGGATATAATTCTGCCGCATAATTCGAAATCGCAGGCACAAAAATTATACACAAGGCAAGAACTGGAAGCCCAATAAGAACAACAGCGATCCTTAAAAAAAGCGTTGATCCAAGTTTCATAAAACACACCTCACAAAGTTATTTTCAAAATTGAATCTAACATATAGTTTATCGTTTTACAATATATTTTAATCGAAATATAGTGTTTAATGACTGTTTTATATTTCACGACTAAAAGGCCGAGGAAATTGACTATTAGAAGTCATTAGCTCGGCCTTTGTCCTTTTTATATCTCTTTTTGTTTCTTTATGTCTCTTTATATCTAATTTTCTATTCTAAAAATTATGCTAGAACTGACCGAGATCGATAAAATTCAAATCCATGTTAGCTTCATCTTCAGCCTGATTTGCGGCCTCTGTTGATATTGCTTTTCCTTCGTACTCAAGGTTACCGCTTGTCAAATTAAATACATATAGACGATTACCTTTGAAATTCTTATAACCCATAATATAGAGATGGTCTTGTTTAAAAGCATAGGTAATGTTTTCACTTAAATCTATATTTGTATTCTTCAGAGTAGTCTCATATTCTTTACTCACAAGATCGTAAGAAATAACTGTGAATCCTATATTTTCCTTACTCGATACAGCTTTTTGCAGGAAATAAATTTTCTGTCCATAGGCATTCATAATATTATTCAATAACATTTCATGCCCTTGGAATGCGAGCGGCGAGATTTGTCCTGTCTTAACATCCACTTGATATACCTTTCTATGATTATCTCTACTAATCCTTAAAATCCATTGCTCAGTGTGCTCCAGATTTTGATTGGCTAACCATGCGTATTGAGTATCCCCGTCTGCTGCTACAGATTTACCGCCTGGTAACGCGAGCGGCTCATTCTTAATCTCTTTTGTTGTTAGATTGACACGGAGGATCTGCGGTTCAGATACATAGCCTTTGGCACTGTGATTCATAAACACCATAGCAACAAGCTGCTGATCAACAAGCTGTACATTTTGAACATAAATATCTGAAACATCATAATCTACATTGATATCGGATGTGATTTCAAACGTATTGTTCTTCTGCTTGTTGAGTACAGAAATACTAAGCTTTGCATTTCTCTTCGCTGATGAATCATTTGATCGCTTCGTATCTACTGTCGCATTAACATAAGCAAGCATTTCCTCATTCTCATAGAAACCAGATGTGTTTGTCTTACCGCGCATGAACTGACGATGCACTTCAATCCACTGATCCATTTGCGTTTTCATTGGTCTTTGATTTAAGCTTTGGCTTGTCGCAGACTTTTCATCTGGATAATCTGTACCTTTTGTAGTGATATAAGCTCGTTTGATACCAAAAACACTATCCTTACTCATGTAATTTCCGTATACTGCTATACCTTCAACGAGGGAAGCATCCCCTTGAACCGTCGTCAGCTTATAAATAGGTGGTGTCTCTTGTGAAGCCTGTACATAATACGTCCCGATTGTAACAACCGTGAACACTACAAGAACAGCGGTAAGCATATATTTTCTCATTCCTTAACCTCCATACCCCTTCTATTATACCGATATTTTCTTACGCAATAGATACAAGCTGTACCAAAGCGAACCTCCAACAATGATCACTATTAGTCCGAGACAAACGCCTATAATTTCTCTTGGATAGAAGTAGCTATCGTATCTGCTATAACCCATGCGATAGGGTATTGAGGCCAATCCAGCCAGAATCGCTAAGTATAGTACGATAAAGCCCATCCCTTTCAGTCTGTAGCTTCGCTCCATTAGAATCGCTGTGAACAAGACGATCAAGCCCGTAATGCCCAGTCCATAGTATAGTAAAAACTCAGAAAAGTAGGGCGGAACCAGAACTTTAAGTACAGTAGGATACTTCAAATAATCAAATATCGAGATGTTCCGATATAATTCAGCAGGAAGGATCGACTGTGCTATCAAACGCTCCAGTGGAACAAGGATAATTTGCAGGGCGACAAGTCCAAATGCGAATAGCAAGATCGTAACCAGTTTGGCAAAATATAAATTCGCCCGATTGGATGGCAACGTGAGCAGACGATATACTACCGTATTTTTACCTCTCCAGTCACGGTACCAGATGAAGCAGCTATATATTAGCAACACTGTTATGCTCAAAAATATGGGTCCGAAATATAGCAATCCATTATAGCGAGCATACATCATACTGTTTAGCTGAATATATCCTTTCACATTGTGATATTGCTCAAGCGTCCATTGATTCACTCTTATTGTTTCATTGGCAGAATCAAGCCAATGATTAGCACCAATGGTGACGGCTACAAGTTGCAAGGCGACTGTCAGCACCATGAGTCCAATATATATTTTGGCAAATCGGTTCATTTCAAAATTCAATAGCTTCACAAAAGCTCTCATTTCATGTACACCTCTCTCATTACGTCCGTAATGGACTTACCTTCCTGCTCGCGAACTTCTTCACAGTAGAATTCACGTTCTACCTTCCCATACTGCAGTAAGACTACTTTATCAATTAAATGCTCAATATCGTTAATTTCATGAGTTGTGATAATCACACCACGATTCTCTATCAATTCGCTCGTGAATACATCAGTTATTTGCTCGCGGCTGAACATATCAATCCCCGAGAACGGTTCGTCCATTAGGATGTAATCACATTCCAAGGCAAGTCCGAGCAACAAATTTAACTTCGCAGCCATCCCCTTAGACAATGAGGATACTCGATCTGAAGAGCTCAGTTGGAAGAACTTAAGCATTTCCTCTGCACGTTCAGCGTTCCAATTCCTATAAAAGTCAGCCATAAAGCTCAAGCAATCAGCAATTCGCATATTGGAGGGCATCGTTAACGAATCTGGAATGAAGGTGATTTTCTCATACATCGCAGGTGTTAGTGACGCATTATCGATTAAAACTTCACCTTTGTATGGTGTCAGTCCCATGATGGACTTCAGCACCGTCGACTTCCCAGCACCATTGATTCCGATCAGGCAGGTAATCTCTCCCTTGGCAGCTGTGAAGCTAACGCCATTTAGGACCTTCTTGAATCCATAATTCTTCACCATCTGATTCACTTGGATCATCTTGTGTCACCACCCTCTGGAGATAACTTTCGCTCCGATGTATATTTTGTCTTTATGATCTCTACCAGTTCTTCAACTGGAATTTGAATATTCTGAATGGAACCGATGAATATATCCACTGCACTTTCGATTAATTCAGCACGAATCGAGCTTAGGATCTGCTGATCCTGTGTAATTCGGCTCGGGGAATTTCCTTCTGTTACGATCAAACCCTGTTCCTCCATTTCCTTATACGCCTTCTGCGCCGTGTTCGCATTAATCTTCATTACGGATGCCAGTTCACGCCGTGAAGGAATCTTATCTCCTGCTCCGATTTGCCCTGTAGCAATCTGTTCTTTAAAGTAACGGACAACTTGAATATATACCGGCTCTCGAATATTAAAGCTGACACCTGATTTTTGTTCTTTTGTCATACAACCAACTCCATATACTAAGTGTGTGTACTAAGTGGTTCATACATCTTATTTATGTACTATACGTGTAATACACTTTTCTGTCAATCGTTCAGATTTGAGTATAGGCTTCTAAGATTATCGTTCTTAGCCATTGTATTTTGTGCAACAGAACTTATTTAAATCGAGCTGAATGATACTTCTGTTGTATTTTGTACAATCGATCCAATGAAAATTGCCCATTATAGCACATTTCCCGTAGTTTGATTGCACAAAGTACAGTAGATGGTAGTTAATGAGCGAGAATAGTGATTTCTATTGTACAATCTGCAATGGGAACGTAAAGTTGAGTTGTATCCACTAGTTTAAGTATTGATAATTCCCTATACCGCAAAAAAAGCATAGCATCTCAGAAAAGATATCGAGGGTAATAAACAATTATAATTAAACATGCGGGTGATGGCGGACTTTTATCCCCATCTCTCTAATTTTAAAGAACGATAGTTATTTTTTATGTAGTTAAAGCCAGAATAGACAGTTATGATTAATGTAATATAGATAAGGATTTGATCGAAAGGTATATTCGTAAAAAAGGTGAATGGATGATTATTTAACATAACAGCTGTAATTGCAATCACTTGAGACACCATTTTAATTTTTCCGTATCGATCAGCTTGCAACACTATTTTCTGAGAGACAGCGACAAGCCTAATCCCTGTAATGATCACTTCCCTTGCTACTATAATTAATGCTACCCATGCGTATAATCTATGCTGACTGACTAGCAAGACCAACGCAGCAGATATGAGCAACTTATCCGCTAATGGATCAAGTAACTTTCCAAGGTTCGTAACCTGATTATACTTTCTAGCAATATACCCATCTAGTTTGTCAGTGGCAGAAGCGAGTAAAAAAACAATGGCTGCATAATAAATCCCCTCTGGCCAATCAGGATATTTTGTGAAAATCACTATAAAGATAGGGATTAATAATATTCTGGCGATTGTTACTTTATTTGCAAGATTCATAATTCCCTCCTGAATTCATTTTCAAGAATATAGCCTTCTTTGGAATTTTTTATAACGATATCAAAGTTTCGATGAAAAGGATGCATGAATAACTCATATTGAATTCTACGGTCTTCATGAGATTTTCTTAAATATTTGATGTCTGTTCCTCTTTCAGAGACATCACGTATACTCCTTCTCATCAATTCAGTGTCTCCATCTGTATATAAGTAAACCTTCAGATCAAATAAATTTGGGTCTGCAAAAGCAACGCTCATGCCCTCTACAATATTTACTCTGTTTTGTGAAGCTATCATTGTACTCTTTACATAATTCGTGTCTATTGTATAAAAATCTAAACCATCACGCATCATTCGGATGTCTCTCTCTAGAGCAGATATATTATGAGCAGAAGGATGACAAGCTGTCATTTTATTACTATGACGTTCATTGTTATATTCATAATCGATTATAGTGTACTTTCTAAGATGAGAGCCGATAATATAGGGATCAGTATTCATATAATTCACATTCTCATGACCCAGGAGCTTTAAAAGATTATGGGCAAATGTTGTCTTTCCAGATGCACCATGACCCGAAATCCCAATAGTAACTCTTTTTTCCTCACTGCTTATCAAATTGGCTATTTCATTTAATATTTTATCCATAGTTCCCTCCATCTTGTCGTTATATGTACGCTCCTCTATTCTAGAGGCTTGTTATACCAAAAATAATCTTAAACGCGTTATAACTTTTCTTACTTTTTTTAAAACCTTCCTTTAAGTCTAGGATAACTACAGTTTTGCCAATCCAAATCCTGAGATATAACGAACGGAACCTTACCGGTTTCACAATTCCTTTTTCTTCAAATTCACTTCCATCCTCTAACTCCGTTTCAGTTCTAATAAACCATGTATTGCCGAGACCAAATTCAATATATTTCAGAATCTATCTCCCCCCATGAAAGAGTAGCCCTTACGCCCATTCATATTATCATACTAATTAGGATTAATATGTTAAATAACAATATTATCAAACTACCTTATTTGATAAAAGAACAGGCTGCCGAATAATTGTGGCAGCCTGTTGTGATTGTGTTATGATGTTATTTCCCTTAGATAAAACTCATATAATTGATCAATCGATGAACTTGAAAAGATAGATGTAGCTTGTTCGATTTTCTCACGTTTCCAATCGAACCAACGCATTTCCTTTAACTTTTCGATTTCACGATCTGCAAATCGTTTCCTAATCTCTTTAGCAGGGTTGCCACCAACTATTGTATATGGTGCAACATCTTTTACAACAACCGAACCTGCCGCAACAATAGCACCTTCACCTATTTTCACACCTGGCATAATCATTGCATTCATCCCAATCCAAGCATCACTTTCTATGATCGTATCCCCTTTGGGTTCATAAGAGGTTTCAATCTGGTCTAAAAAGGGATACACGGTAATCCATTCAGGATGATGATTGTGATTTCCACCCATTAAAATAATTACACCACTTGCAATACAAACATAATTTCCTATAATCAATTTATCTAAATGCCACCCAAAATCTTCGATCGGGTTAAATAACTTTCTTGACGGTTCATCTCCCCAAAGATATCTGACGCACCCGTCTTCAAAAGGATGACTATCGTAATAACCAGAGTAATACGAGTAATCCCCTACCTCAATCATTGGGTTGGTGACAATATCCTTCAAATACTTCGTTTCTGACCAGTGGTTAAACAATTGCTGTTTCATTCTTTCCCCTCGCTTCTAAGTAATTTATAGCATTTATACTTAGAAGCTTGATACAGTAGCGACATTCTTAAACCGTTTCAAACGACGAACCATCGTCCTCATCCTTTTCCTAATTGATGGGGCCATTGTAACAAACGAATGATTTGTTCGTCAAATCCCCTACGATCTAACAGAACTTTTATTTTTCTACCATACTGACAATCTTGTTCTGAAGTCATTTTCATTCGTAATGTACTGAACATCTTCATATCCATTTGCAATCGCATTATGGTACAGCGCTTCAAGCTTTCCTTGATCTTTACAATAAACTGTAGCATATTCACAATCAACGACTAAAAGTACAAGCTGGCAATCACTATTTAAGAACTCCTCATAGGTCTGAACATCAGTTACGTCCTTCTCTTGCGGAAAAGCTTTGAAGTTCGCAAAGATGATATAGTATTCGTTATTCTCCAAAAGTTCTTTCAGAACTCAACAAAAAACCTATGAATTAAATTCATAGGCTTTCTCGAAGAAAATCTCTGTCAATTATCAGACTTTCGAGCGATTGATCATTTTTTAACTATTCACTCGCTCTTTTCCACCTAGACCCAAAGTAGTTGCCGTTAATGTGTGCACTTCATGCAAAAGCTCTGGATTGTCCAGTAGTGACAGGCCATAAGAAGGAATCATTTCTTTTATTTTCGGTTCCCACTCTTTTATATGCTGAGGGAAACATTTATTAAGTACTTCAAGCATCACGTGAACAGCCGTAGAAGCACCTGGGGAAGCCCCAAGCAATGCTGCAATCGAACCATCTGCGGCGCTAATAACCTCTGTACCGAATTGAAGAATACCTTTGCCGTCCTCTGTATCTTTGATTACCTGCACGCGTTGGCCTGCTACGACCAGATCCCAATCCTCTATTTTGGCATTCGGGATAAACTCTCGTAATTCCTCCATGCGTTTTTCCTTCGATAACAACACTTGCTCGATTAGGTATTTGGTCAAAGACATGTTTTTTGCACCTGCAGACAACATCGTTAGGAGATTATCCGGTTTTACGGAAGTGATCAAATCAAACATTGAACCGGTTTTTAAAAATTTTGGTGAGAAACCAGCAAACGGTCCAAATAGCAACGATTTTTTGTTGTCAATAAATCTAGTGTCCAGATGCGGAACAGACATTGGAGGTGCTCCAACCTTAGCTTTACCGTATACTTTTGCATGATGCTGGGCTATAACTTCTGGTTTATTACACACCATAAATATTCCACTTACCGGGAATCCACCAATATGCTTCCCTTCAGGAATACCTGATTTTTGCAGGATATGCAAGCTTCCTCCCCCGCCACCAACAAAGACAAATTTTGCAGTATGATGTTCAATAGTACCGCTGTCGTTCTTCACTCTCAAGTCCCATGACCCATCGCTTGTACGTTTGATTCCATCCACACAATGTTTATAATGGAGTTCTACATTTTTACTCTTTAAGTGATCAAATAATATACGCGTTAAAGCACCAAAGTTAACATCTGTGCCAGAGTCTATTTTTGTTGCTGCTATAGGTTCATTCGATGGACGATTTTGTATAATAAGCGGTATCCATTCCATTAATTTGCTAGAGTCATCGGAAAATTCCATACCTTGAAACAATGGATTTTTTGAGAGCGCTTCAAATCTTCTCTTCAAAAAAGCTACATTCTTCTCCCCTAGTACCAAACTCATATGGGGCAAGGGCATAATAAAGTCCTGCGGATTATGTATCAGCTTACGATTTACCAAATAAGACCAAAATTGCATTGAAAGTTGAAACTGTTCATTAATTTGGATGGCTTTACTTATATCCACAGTTCCGTCGGATTTTTCGACAGTGTAGTTAAGCTCGCAGAGCGCCGCATGTCCAGTTCCTGCATTATTCCATTCATTAGAGCTTTCCTCACCTGCATTTTCGAGCTTTTCAAACACTTTAATCTTCCAATCCGGCACTAATTCTTTTAAAAGTGTTCCTAAAGTCGCACTCATGATTCCAGCACCAATTAAAATGACGTCTGTTTCAGTTGCACTTTTGCCCATTATTACCATCCTTATCCCCTGAATTTTGCAGAAAGGATGTGGGCGCTCCTTCTTAGGCGTCACACCTTTTCTGTCTCAATTATACCCTTATCCGAGTGTATTACAATTATTTATAAATTTAATATCTACTATTATATGAAAAAAATAAATTATTTAAAAGCTTGCAAAAAAGAGAGAAATAAGTCCTCTACGGTAAGGAACTTAAGCTACAGCCATAAACCCGCTTCATGCAAGGATTAATAACACCTAAGCATTATTAATAAAATAAATAAACATGCTGCCCGCCGCAGCAAGATCAACGATTGCCCATAAGAAGCTTTTTCGAATTAACATGAGTAAAGCCGCAATTAAGCTAACGAAACAAGCAATGAGCATAATAAAAAAGGTGGTGAATAATCCGCCAGAAAGAAACATCAGTACGTATAATATGACAAAGGTAAAAACAATAGTCTGCACAATGGAAATTAGCTTGGTGTTCGTTCTAATGTTCTGTAATATTTTCTCCATATTGTATGCGCCCTCCAGATATCTTGCTGTATATAACCTATACTTACTTTAGATTATTCCACTAAGGAGAATTAATCAAATCTATCCTCGGCAAGTCGTAGTCTTCTTAGTGTTTAACCCAATGCGGGAAGTCCCTAAACACGAAAAAGCTGCTTCATTTGTAGATAAATCTACATATGAACAGCCTTCGCTATATTTATGACTTATTTGTTCCTCTGCGATGAGCTATAAATATGCTTCACCAGTTCCAGCGCTTTTATCCCCTCAGGACCATCCAGCCAAAACTTTGATCCACTGAAAATGTGGTCATAGAAGTCCTCGATTAGTCTCTTATGCCCAGTCCCCCAATACGATTTGCCTTCCGTAGGACTGAATATAGGCTCACAAACCAAGGTTTCCTTCCCATCTTTCCAAAGATACAAATGCTCTCGACGGAGGTTAAGAGTCCCCTCTTCAAAAACTAGCTCCAACTCCACGGGAGTGTTCTCGAGATAGGTATTTGTGCCATAAAATAGCCCGCGAACATTATTGGCGAAGTCAATACAAGCATGGGCAGTATCTTCTACTTCAATGACGCCATCCAGCACATCTGTGGTAATACTGCCTTTCACGGATTTAATTTCACCCCCATACCACTGAAGTAAATCCAAGGTATGAATGGTCTGATTAATTAGAACACCTCCGCCTTCCGTGGACCATCGTCCCCTCCAATTGCTATCTTTGTAGTAACTTTCATTTCGATGCCAGGTTACGACACCTTTCATACAAAGCAGTTTCCCTAATGTACCAGAATCAATCGTCTTCTTCATATAAATGGAAGCATCATTATAACGGTTCTGGAACACCACACCAAGCTGGCCGGAGCTCTCTTCCGCTGCTTTCAGCATACGCTTGGCTGAAGGAAGATCGACGGCGATTGGCTTTTCTGTTAACACATGCTTCCCTGCACGTAATAGCTCTACAGCCATTTCTGCATGCAGATAATGAGGTGTACAGAGATGTACAACATCAATACGATTATCATTTAGTATTTCTCTATAATCATCTGTGGCATCGCAGGCATATTCTTTTCCTGCTCGTGTAGCTTTATCAGCATCAATATCTACAACTGTAAGTAGGTTCACCTCTTTTATAGCTGATATTACTTTAGCATGGAGAGGAGATATCGCCCCGCAGCCAATAATCGCTACTCCAAGTTTGTTCACCTTTACCACCTCCATTCATTATTCCATTCGCTATTTAAGTTGATTAGGGGTTAGATTCATCGCCTGGGCTTGAGCCTTCAAACATAGTTCAGCAGCTTTGAAGACATGTGCTTGAGTCATGGCCAGCTCCGTCCGGTTCAGACAATCGAGGATAAGCTCACCAAAGAACGGAAATCCAACCTTTCCAGCTACATGCTCATAATGCTCCCCTTCCCCGTTCACCCAGTACACATGATCCGGTGTATTTGAACGACCAATATCAGTATATTTGCGCAGTTCAATGTAGCCTTCCGTTCCCATAATCATGGTGCGCCCATCTCCCCAGGTTCCGAGCCCGTCAGGCGTAAACCAATCTACACGGAAGTATTGGGTTGAACCATTGTCCCCAACAAGCGTAACATCACCAAAATCCTCCAATTCAGGGTAGGATGGATGATTATAATTTGCTACCTTACTGTGAACAACTGTAGCATCCTGACACTCTGTATAATACAAAAATTGTTCTATTTGATGACTGCCGATATCACACAGGATGCCGCCATATTTCTCCCGCTCAAAGAACCATTCCGGCCGACTAGAAGCATTTAATCGATGCGGACCTAATCCAATGACTTGAAGAACACGACCAATAGCCCCTTGACGGATCAACCGGCCTGCATAGATTGCGCTTTCAACATGAAGACGCTCACTATAGTAAACCATGTACTTCCGATTGGTTGCTGCGACCAAAGCTCTAGCAGCATCCAGCTGTTCTAGTGTTGTAAAAGGGGTTTTATCCGTAAAATAATCCTTTCCATGAACCATAACCTTATTTCCTAAGGGGCCTCGTTCTGAAGGAATAGCTGCCGCTGCAACTAAGCGAACCTCTGGATCTTCCAATATATCATCCATAGTCTCAGCAGCCCTAACTCCAGGATATTTGGCTATGAATGCTCTAACTTTCTCTTCATCCGGATCATATACCCATTTCAGCTCAGCACCAGCCTCAACGAGACCATTACACATCCCATAAATATGACCGTGATCTAGGGCAATAGCTGCGATGATGAATTCACCCGGCTTCACTACGGGTTTAGCTTCATATGTGGGTGCATAGGTCATCCCATCTATTCTATTCATCAGAATCCTCCTAATGGCTTCTTATCGATTCTATAATAGGCTAATAAGATAGCGCAGACTCACCTCTAAGCTCTCAAAAGGATCACGTCTACAAACATCCTGCTCCACAACGTACCATTCAACACCCGTCTCACGACAAGTAGTAATGATTTCCGCATAGTTCATGTTTCCTTCGCCTATTTCAGCAAAAACCTGTTTCCTATCAACTATCGCCATATCCTTTAAATGCACGACTTGCATTCTGCCATTAACTTTACGTATCCATTCCACCGGGCTCGCACCACCAGCCTGCAACCAATATAGATCAAGTATGAAACCAACTGCAGGATCAGTCTCATTGAGCAGTACTTCCATTCCAGTAAAACCTTCAAAGCATTCAAATTCAAAATCATGGTTATGATAAACAAATTGCAGATCATGTTGTTCTTTTAGAGTTATTGCAATTTCAGATATCAATTTCGCGAATTCCCGGTAGCTTTCAAGCCCCGTACGAAATTCTTCCGGTAAACTTCCAAGTCCAATATATTTGCAATTCCACAGCTTATGCTCTGCGGCTAGCGCATCCAGATCATTCAATAACCGATCCCAGGACACATGGGTCGCACATATCGTCAGCCCTGATTCATCCGCATATTGTTTAACAAGCTTCGGATCGATTGGTCCAATTGCTGAAATCTGAATGCTCTCATAACCCATTGCCGATACCTTTTGAAAAGTTGATCTTAAATCCTCCGCAGTTTGAGTATAGTCACGTAACGTGTACATTTGAGCCGCAATCGTCGAACGTTTCATAGGATTTAACCTCTCTCCTTCGATTTAATGAGTTCCTTTAACATTCAATGTTTTAGTTTCTGAGGCTTCCTTTTGGAAAGTCGAATTTTTTACTTTGTCCATCAGCTTTTCGTAGAATAAATCCGAATCCATCGGAAGCTCCACCCAATTGTCCGTCCAAGCCGATAAATACATGGCATTTGAAAGGGTAAGCCCCTTAATCCCTTCCTCCCCGGGAGCAAGTAAAACCTCATCATGCAAAATGGCATTCGTAAAGTTCCGTAGAATCCCTATATGCTGCTCCCCTCCGCCATCTTGTACAGGTATCTCACATTTCCAACATTCCGGACTACCGAAACCTCCCGTAAACTCTGCGTTGAACTGCGGCTCCGGTGTACGTAAACGCCAAAAGGTTAGCTTCCCGTCCTCCACTACGATTTTCCCATTATCGCCATTGATTTCAAAACGATTAGTTCCCGGTGCCTCTCCAGTTGTAGTAATAAACAGACCTGTAGCGCCATTCTCGTATTCCACATAAGCGGTTACATCATCTTCAACCTCAATGTTGCGATATTTTCCAAAGTGGCAAAATGCTCTTATCCGCTTCGGCATCATGCCTGTCGTCCATTGCCATAAATCTAGCTGATGAGGATCTTGATTAAGCAATACCCCGCCACCTTCACCCGCCCATGTCGCCCGCCAGCCACCAGAGTTATAGTAGTTCTGCGATCTATACCAGTCGGTAATAATCCAATTCGTCCGGCGAATCTCACCTAACTCACCAGACTGAATAAGATCTCTCAGCTTCTGATACAAAGGATTCGTACGCTGATTGTACATGATTCCAAATTTGCGGTCAGACTGTGCTGCAGCATCGTTCATCTGTTGAACAGCTTTCGTATAAACACCTGCAGGCTTCTCCACTAGTACATGATAACCATACTGAAAAGCTTCGATTGCAAGTGTAGGGTGATCATAATGCGGAGTACAGATTAATACCGCATCCATGATACGTGACTCGAATAATTCCTTCGGCGTAGAATATTTCCTAACATTCTCAGGTAATTGCTCTTCAGCCCATTTCAAACGTTCTTCTCTTATATCACATACGGCTGTAAGCTCAGCCCCCTTAATCTCACTCAGAAGACTTTGCGCATGTGCGGTTCCCATATTTCCAATACCAATAATCCCATAACGAACTGTCCCCATCTCTGATCACTTCCTTATTAATGGTTATGGTTAGAGGATATACTTTATTTAAGGACATGAACATGATCGAAATTAAGAACTATTTGTATTTAAGTAAGATGTTTTAGTTAAATGAAACCGTTATAATGAGGATATAAAAGCTTTAAAGGAGTTAAATGATGAACAATTCAGGGAACTTATCAGGACGTCTCCTGCAGAATCTCAAGGTTACTGTGACCCATGCCCAACTTAGTAATAGATATCCCGGATGGAACCGCACGCTGGAAACCCCCGCTTTTAATCGGCTATATTTTATTGATGGGGGTGAGGGGAAAGTAATTATAAACGGGATTACCTACTATCCGAAGCCAGGTCAGCTAATGATCATGCCTGCGGGGAGCACACAAACTACCGAAACTTCTATCGATGATCCATATATCCGTTATTACTGCCACTTTGATGCTGACATTGGAGAATGGCCTTTATTCCATGCGGAGAAAAAATTATACATCTGTGATTCGCCTAATCCAGATTCAATAAGGGCAATTTTCGTGGAGATGATCGAACAATTTCAAAAGGACGATATCTTA
Organism: Paenibacillus sp. VTT E-133280; assembly: GCF_002264385.1. NCBI lineage: Bacteria > Bacillati > Bacillota > Bacilli > Caryophanales > Paenibacillaceae > Paenibacillus > Paenibacillus sp. VTT E-133280. The sequence goes on along the minus strand of NZ_NFUX01000014.1, from coordinate 49,541 downwards.
TCTATCCTTCGCACTCAGGCTTGTTTGCTTAATCTCATTGCCACTTGTCTTGAATCAAGCGACAGTAGTCATACAGACTTTATGACGCAATTCATACACACCGGAGACCATGGGAAGCTGGCTCATGTGCTCCATTACATCGATAAATGTCTAAATAAGTCCATAGAGATTGATGAACTAGCAGAGCTTGTCCACCTGCACCCGAACTATTTTATACCTTATTTCAAAAGATTCATGGGGGTGACTCCTATGGCCTATGTTCAATTGAAACGTATGGAGCACGCCAAAAGACAGCTTTCTTACACAGATTACAGCATTTCAGATATTGCGGAACAGGTCGGCATGGAATTGGCTCATTTCTCTAAATATTTCAAAAAGGCGATGGGTCTCTCCCCATCCGCTTATCGAAATAGTACGAAGTAATTTACATAGAGATGTTCCTCTGAATGAGATGAACTATAATAAAAAAAACAGCATGAAACAACATTATATTAAGGCGGCGGATGATCATACATATTAGGACGGCTTCATTTAGCGACACACAAGATATTGCAAAACTATCCAGTGAGCTCAGATATCCTTTAAATATCGAACAGCTAGCAGATAGACTTCAAGATATCAGAAATCGTAAAGATCATGCTATTTATGTAGCTGAGTCGGATAGCCAATTAATCGGATGGATTCACGCCAATGTGCGAATGTTAATTGAATCTCCACCCTTTGTTGAAATTTGTGGTTTGGTGGTCGATGGGCAGTATCGTGGAGAAGGGATCGGCAGACAACTTGTTGAAACCTGTGAACGCTGGGCAGCACAAATTGGAGTGAACAAATTAAGAGTGCGTACCAACCAGACTAGAGAAGATGCGGTACGTTTCTATACACGTATTGGATTTTCGCAGAAGAAAGCTCAGTTCGTGCTTGATAAGGAATTTTAAATACATTCGGGACTTTTAGTGAGGGAATTCTATGATTGTGGATACATTACGGGTTTTCGTTACAGTTGCTGAGCAAAGTCATTTTTCTAAAGCAGGAGAATTACTGAATCTATCTCAACCCGGTGTCAGTCTACATATCCGGAATCTTGAGAATGAACTAGGCGCAAAGCTTCTACACCGATCTCCGAAACAAGTGAAATTAACCGAAGCAGGTACAATACTTTATAATCACGCCAAACAAATATTGGCCCACTTCGAAGAAGCTCATCAGGAAATACAAATGCTTCAGGATGAGGTTACTGGCAGTATACATATTGGTGCCAGCTTTACGATTGGAGAGTATATATTACCCTCAAGACTTGCGGAATTCGCAAATCAATACCCACAAGTCAAGCTTCAGGTGACGATAGGTAATACTGAAGAAATTATTGGTGGGGTTAGAGCCAATGAATTGGATATTGGGTTTATCGAAGGAGAAGCCCATGAAAATGATCTGATCGTCACTCCTTACATGAAGGACGAGATGATTATCGTCTCCCCTGCCAACCATCCTTTGTCCAAAATAGTCTATGTGGAACATGGAGTGCTACAAAATCAGGTTTGGGTTCTGCGTGAGCTCGGCTCTGGAACGCGTGCATTCAGTGATCATTTCATTCAAAAAGAAGAGATTTCTGTCAAAAGATCCTATGTCTTCAACAGTAGTCAAGGGGTTAAGGAAGCCGTTGCCTCTGGTTTGGGAATTGCGATGCTCTCCAGATGGATTGTGCGCAAAGAATTAGCAAGTGGTGAAATCTGTGAGCTCCCCATCAGACATCATCATCTTGAAAGACAATTCTCGATTATTCGCCATAAAGAAAGCTCCTCCTCCATGGCTACCCATGTCTTTATTCAAAAACTACTTGTCTCTAGGAAAGATAAGTAATCAAGTAAATCTTATAACTATGCCGGTCAATCACCTAAGGATTGTCCGGCATTTTGTAATTTATTCGATTCATTACCTCTCTAATGATAATGTTATAAATTATAACATATACTATTATATTTTATTAGAAAATAATATAATAAAATATAATAGCATACGTAAGTAAATAATAGATATCTTTTATTATGAGTATATTTAAGCGCTTTATTTATATGTAGTAAACTTGTTATTATAATACATTTATAGATATAATCCAAACATTAATCGCGTTTATGTCACTTAAATTAACATAATCGTGAAGTTACATGCTCAGGCCAATCTATTTAACGCTATTAAACTAGCAGCTAGTGGAAAGACGAAGTATTACGGTACTGTGCTCATGCTAAATGATGAGATTCATACGGCTAGAGAGGTTACCAAGACGAATGCCTATCGTACAGACACTTTTGAATCTCCACAATTAGGAATCCTCGGATATATCGATGAGAATAATATAAGAATTTATCGGGCGAATTCCAGAGCACTATTGACCGCTGACAAATGGGCAACGCCATTCGATCTAACGAAGATTAAGAGCAGCGATATGCCTAAGGTAGAAATTGCTTATGCTTATCAAGATGCCGGCTCTGGGGCAATTACAGGTTTTGTCTAAGATGGAGCACTTCGTGTCTACCACGCATACGGGTTCCGGATCCAACTATGCTTCAAGTGACGGTATCATTGCCGGAGATAATCTGAACGCAGCTCATGCCCGGATTCTATTAGAACTGGCACTGTCATTCAGCAGTGATTTCAACACGATTAAAGGCTGGTTCGACACCTATGGCTCAGGTCAAGTCACCATAGCTGACAAATAAGAACAAACCCTTGTTCACACACAAAAAAACGATTCATGCCATAAATAGCATGAATCGTTTTTTCACTAATTTTTGCTTAACTCATGTTCAACCAAATGTCCATCTTCCAGATGTAGCACCCGATCACACCATTCGAGCATCCGTTCATCATGAGTGACCATTACGGCAGCTTTACCCTCATTCTTAACTTCGTCAGCAATCATTTGCACAACTTCTCTACCTCGTTTGAAATCTAAGCTTGCTGTTGGTTCATCTGCAAACAAGATTGCAGGTTTATTCATCCAAGCTCTTGCGATAGCTACACGTTGCTTCTCTCCGCCTGATAGTTGCTCAGGATAATGGTTTCGACGTTTCCAGATATCCAGACGCTTCATCAAATCAGCTGCCCGTTCCTTAGCTTCTTTAGAACTCATCTTCCCCTGTTTAGCTACAAAGAGAAGCTGCTCTTCTACCTTCAAGTAAGGCAATAGCTGTGCGCTTTGGAACATAAAGCCTATTTTTTCTAATCGTAGCTCAGTCAGCTCACTTTTACTTTTATCTGTAAGTGATTCTCCGTCGATGAAAATTTCACCACTGGTTGGCGTAAGAAGCGCACCCGCCGCTGATAGGAACGTACTCTTCCCTGTTCCAGATGGTCCAAGGACAGCAACGAATTCTCCTTCATTGACTATAAGATTCAAATTGTTCAGAACAGATACTGTTGTATCGCCGTCTCCGTAGGTCTTGGTTACTTGCTTCATCAATAATTTTGCACTCATGCTCCAGCCCTCCCAATTGCTTCTAATGCATCTACTTTTGCCACTTTAGCGACAGAAATAAGTGATCCTAAAAGAGACATCCCCACGAACAAGCCGCTGGTTAATAGAATCGTAGAAGGTTCCAGTTGGAACGGCATAGTGTCTGGTAGTACCTGATTCATTCCAAAGGTTAGCAGCAAGCTAATACTAAGACTTGCAATGGCCAAAATCATAACTTGCCCTACTACGCTCCAAGCCAAGTAAGACATTTTTGTACCCATGGCTTTCAGAATGCCAAACTGGCTTGTTTTCTGAATTGTAATGACATAGAAGAACACAGCCAAAACAAACCCAGCGATTACGAACAGAAAGGCAATCATCATAAGCAGGGAACCTTGTTCTGATGAATAACCCGGAATATTAGAGATCGCTACTTTTTGTGTAATAACTTCCACATTTTTTGAACTAGCAGAGATCTTATCCACTTGCCCTGCGTTTGCATTGAGTGCAATGACATTAAAAGGCACTCCTGATGTAGCCTCACTACCTTGATTAACGCCTTGTCTCATTTCCTGCCAATCTTTATTGTTAATATAGACTACTGGGGTATGGCTGTATGAGCTATTCTCAACATATCCTGTAACTTTAAATTCCTTCCCGGTTGCCTGATCTTGGATCGTACTGCCAATCTTAATACCCGACTGTTCCAAGTCACGATCAACGATGACACTTCCCTGCATATCATTCGTAATCTTGTCACCTTCAATCACTTTTGGAGCCAGTAAACCGTTCATATCGACTGCGAAAAAAGTCACATCTGCTTTAGCATCCGCATCGTTCGTAGTCACTGTACTCATCTGTAGAGCGAGTGAAGAAGCGTTATTATCTCCTACTACTGCTCGAACACTACCCAGCTCCGTATCCGTTAACTGAGAACGTCTAAACGTCTGATCCGCATCCTTCTGCACCACATAATAGTTCGCCGGCATATTCTCTATTGCTGAGATATTAGCATACGCTAATCCTCTGGCCAGGCCCGTTACGAAAAGCACAAGAAAGGAAACCAATAACATGATTACCATTATTAACAGGTATCTGGCTTTAGAATGTCGCATTTCCCTTAAGGCTAGAAACATATTACCACTCCTTCTAATCTGTATAGTCACAGTTTAGAAGATGAAAATGAACGGAGTATGAATAACGAGTTACAAAAGCGGAAGAGTTACAGTAAAGGTCGTACCTTTGCCAATTGTACTGGATACCTCTATGGTTCCGTTATGTGTCTCTACAATTTTTTGCGTAATCGCTAGTCCAAGACCGCTACTATGCGTTTCTCGTGTACGTGCCCGGTCGACTTTATAAAAACGGTCAAAGATGAGCGGTAAATCTTCTGCAGGAATGCCTTCCCCAGTATCCGAAAAGGTTACTACACAATTCCCTTCGTCTAGCTTTGCGGAAATCATAATGGACCCCTCAGCAGGTGTATATTTGATAGCATTAGTAATGAGGTTCATCCACACCTGATACAATAGATTAGAATCACCATGTACGCTAATGTCCGTAAGAATTAAACGAACCGCTAATTGCTTCTCTGTTAATCTCCACTCCATGATTTGTACAACCTGCCGCAGCTGTGCACGCAAATCTATCGGTTTCTTCTGCAGGGAATCCGGATCATAATCGAGGGAAGATAACGTTAGCAGCTGTTTACTAAGCATCGATAGACGATGGCTTTCTTGATCAATGATATTGAGGTACTCTATCCGTTCATCCTCTGGTAATGTAGGATCTTTAAGGGTTTGGGCAAATCCTTGAATAGAAGTTAATGGCGATTCGATTTCATGCGATACATTCGCAACAAACTCTTGACGGGCACGATTGGTCCGTTCCAGCTCACGACTCATAATCATAAAGTGTGAGGCTAACTGGCCAATTTCATCCCGGCGCCACGTATTTAATTTAATATCATATCTGCCTTTTGAAATCCGTTTAGTCGCCGTTGTCAAACGAGTGATGGGTCTGACCACATGCAGTACGCTGATCATGACGAATCCTAGACTGAATAACACGGTAAAACCGATGATGACAGCAAAAAACACGCGCAGTTCACCGAACTGAACCTCTGCATCCGGCCGCATGAATAATGCAAATGTCTCATGATTGACTTCAATAGGAACACCTATCGTATTGCGTAATTGATTATCAAAAAAACCTGTAATAAATGCGCTGTCAGGAAACTCAGCAACACCGTGATACACTTGTCCATTCAGGACCTTCTCTAATTGTTGCGGATCTAAATCCTCTTTCCGAAATGGCTTGCCGTAAAACCGGGATTGACCTTCTGCATCAGTTAAATAGATCTTATATCCCAGTACAGCTACACTTCGCAGGTAATCCTCCACAGATTCCGGGTGAGATTCTGCAAACTGCTGGATTTCAATGGCCATCCCCGTAAGCTTCGCATCGTTCTGCGATTTAATCTGAGCTTGGTAATAAATATTAGACACCAAGAAGCCAAGAAGGCTGCTCACCACAATGGCCGAGCAAAAGAGAATGCACATTCTCACATACAAAGACTTCACGAGCTCACCATCTCCAATTTATATCCAATTCCCCGTACCGTCCGAATCACAAAGTCATTCTGATAATCCACAAATCGTTGACGCAATCGCTTGATATGTACATCCACCGTGCGTTCATCACCTTCATAATCCATTCCCCATACTAGCTCAATCAACTCACTGCGTGAATACAATCTTCCAGGATATTGGGCCAGTTGTGCGAGCAGTTCAAATTCCTTTACCGGTAACAATAGTACTTCATCACCATCAGTGATCTCATAATTTTTACGATCGATAACAAGTGAATTCAAGCGAATCCGATCATCTGAAGCGATGGAATAACGCCGAAATAAAGCTTTGATCCGAAACAACAATTCTTCCGGCTCAAAAGGTTTCGTTACATAATCATCTGTCCCCCGCAAATAGCCTTGTTCTTTATCACTTAGCTGTTGACGGGCTGTTAACAAAATGATCGGTATATCATACGTTTCTCTTATATGCTGGCATAGCTCTAACCCATCTACGTATGGCATCATCACATCCACAATGGCTAAATCCGCAATGCTTTCTTTCAGTTTATGTATCGCGTCCTGGCCATCGCTGGCCTCCATTACTTGATAACCTTCTCTGGTCAATACATGCTTTAATAATGTACGAATATTACTATCATCATCTGCTACTAAAATCTTTTTCATCGTTTACACTCCCTGAATAACGGATGAACCCATAGTATCAACTTTAAAGGGTTAGAACAACTAAAGAACCGAAAGAGACCATTTTGGGCCATTGTTCATATACTACTCTAACACTAACTTAACAGGAGGTTATTAAGAAATGTATTGGATACCCTTTTCTCAGAACAGATCTGAATTCAAACCTATATGGTCAACCTCTCTTCCACAAGCATTAAATTTAATTCAAGAAGCTGTGCAAGGTGAACGAAATGATGAGCTTTTCTATGATGAAATTATCCAACTAGCCCCGAACGCCGAGCAAGCCTCCATTATCACCTCCATACGAGATGACGAACGGGGGCACAACTTCATGTTCCGGGGGATGTTCAAAGAAATTACCGGGCAAGATATCACAGGGATTAGTAGTGAGCAATATCAACGGATCAGTTCCTATGAAGAAGGATTAGAAAAAGCACTCCAAGGTGAACTGGCTGCAGTCGAAAAGTATCGCAAAATATGGTTTGGTCTGCCTGTTGGAATATATCGCGATACTGTATATGGGATTATATTAGATGAATTAAAACATGCCAGTAAATATAATTATTTACTTACTTTAGATCGAACCACTATATAGTAGAATTAGTCAGGATCATTATTTAAACCTGAAGAAAAGTGAAAAGACTTTCCTTCAAAGAGGTAACAGGCCGTCCCATTAGTCTCTCCATATCTTTTGAAGTAGAAGCTGTATCTATTTTCCCGAGGAATGAATAAATCCAGTGCTGAATGCTTGAATCCTGCCGATGAACGATTCTTTTTCCTGTCAGCTCAGATAATACCTCCGCAAGTTCGCTGAAGTCCCAAGAGCGCGGTGCGGTTAATTCATAAATTTGATTAAGATGACCTGTAGTAGTAAGCACGACCGCCGTAGCTAAAGCGAGATCCTTTCGTGTCACCGAATTAAATAACCAGTTCCCCGGATAGGTGATTAACTCACCGCTTTGGATCGCCTCTTTCAGACCTAGTACATCCACAAAATCCATATACAAAGCGTTGCGTAGAAACGTATAGTCAATACCTGATTTAAGAATCATCTGCTCTGTAAGTAAGTGAACATGATTAGTTGGAATTTGTCCTTTAGGTGGAAATGCGAAGCTTGTATACAGCAAATGCTTCACCCCTGCCTTTAACGCTGCATGAACAACCTCAGTATGTTGATTTAATCTGACGTTATCATCGGGATGTTCCATGTTTTCGAGACCACAACATTATTAATATCTAGCTATTGCTAAGCTTTTCTAATAAAACGATGAGTTGCCGAAGCTCTTCTTCATCCAGACCCTGCATACGTTCAGCGACCGCTTGACGATTTCCGGGAAGATGCTCCAAAAGTAATCGTTGTCCTTCACCCGTAATTGTAATAACGCTTTTTCTACCATCCTGAGTATGGTTCGAGCGGGTAATCCAACCATCTTTCTCTAGGGGTATCAGCAACAGACTAATATTAGCTTTGGTAACCCCGATATTGTGAGCCAATGTAGAAGGTAAAATCGTTCCGCCCTGTTTAGATATTTCTACTAGGATACGAATTCTTGCACCATTTAATCCTTTCGACTGCCAATATTTATCAGAGACAGAAACTAAGCTTGCAGTAGTATCAACTAAAGTGAAAAATGCCTGAGTATGTAGCGGCTGATTCAATACCAACGGTTGTAAATGATCCATCTTTGATTTTCAACTCCAATTTAGTTAAGTGCTTAACTATTTTAAACCATACTACAAGCTCTACTAATTGTAAAAAAAAAGAAACTGCCACATCTCGCAGAAAATGTCTACGGATAAGGCAGTCTCAGATCAATTATGTTTTCTGTTAGATTAACACCGTTTTTGTAGACACGGCTTCTTCACTGTATTGTTTAGTTCCTTCTAATACCACTTCAAGCTTGATGATCTCCGAACGGCTGGCTAGACGGATTGGAGGTCCCCAGGTCCCATATCCAGAGGAAACAACGACATGCAACTTATCTTTGCGGAGGTAACCCCAGTCCAGTTCGAACAACCGCTTGGTGATCCAGTGATTAGGAGCAATCTGTCCACGGTGCGTATGCCCTGAGAGCAGAATATCTACTCCTTCCTGGGCAGCGACATCAAATCCGGTAGGCTGATGATCCATCATGATCACAGGACGTGTCAGATCAAGGCCATTCAATAAAGAGTTAACGCTCAATCTGCCACCGGCTTCCATCGTCTCGGCAGTCTTATCTTTTCGACCTACAATATACGTTCCCGCCACTTCTTCAACTTCATCCTGTAGAACTTTAATGCCTATGCTTCTCATTAAATCTGTATATTCCTTAATTGAACCACCGTAATATTCGTGATTGCCCAGTACCGCGTAGACACCATGACGTGCTTTTAGTTGTTTCAGCTGTTCACTCATACGATTGCGAATAAAAGGCTCAATACTATCGTCAAGTACATCCCCAGCCAGCAATATCACATCAGGCTTCATAGCATTCATCTGGGCAACCATTTTTTTGAGATGCCGATTGCCGACGATATTCCCTAAATGTAGATCGGATGCAACCGCGATGGTAAGTGGTGTACTAGTTCCGATGGATTTATCAATGGGAATAGGATGTGTACGAACTACTGTACTCCAAGCGTTGATCGAACCCCAGACTAGAAAAACAACCAATAATATTAGCAATGTACCACCCGCTTCTGAGATGTAGCGCGTTCGATCGACACCCATCCAGCCCAGCAGCACATATAACAGATCAGCTAATGGCAACATGATAATAGCAAATTCCATGCAAGCTAGATAATACGACCCAATCACTTTGAAGAATCTGGCTAACGGCTTCACTATTGTAGGCCACGGTATCATTCCAATGACATACGCAAAGGCAACAAGCAGGAACAATGTCCAGAACAGAACAGCGGAAGCACCTGAGAACCATTCATGGACAAGCAGCCAACCGTGATACCCAATGTAAAAATTTACAAGGCCCAGAATAAGCAGCATAGCAAACCCTGAAGCTAACATTCGTAATGTTTTCATCGTTCCACTCCCCTTTACCATACTAACTCTATACGTCTTATCTCAAATCATAACACAAACCGTTAACCCAGTATAAATTACGGTGCTGTCTTCGGAAAACGTATCAAATAACATACCACAATTCTTTATCACATTCCCCGTCAAAAAAAAGAAAATGCCCGTCGGCATCTTCGTTGGTGGTAATCAGTTAGACAGCTCGATCACGGGTGGCCATACACTCACCAATTAGCTTATCGCATTTATTAATGTGATTCAGAAGCCAGTCGGTTAACGTACGGTTAAGCTTAATCGTTGAGAGAACGGAGACTCCCTTAGTTTTGATCGTTTCTTCTAATTCAAGAACGGCTTTTACAAAATCGGCATGCGTCTTACGATGTTCCGCCAATTCAGGAAAATCAATCTCTTCCATCAATTGCTCTTCATTGCTAAAATGCTCGATGGTATATTCCTTCAAGAATTTCAGCGTTTCTTCGATCTTCTCTTTCCCTTGCTGCTTACTGCATGCATCAAAAAATTCGTTCAATTTCGCCAGCAACTGTCTGTGCTGACAGTCTATTTTCTCTACACCGATATCATAAGAATCCTTCCATTCAATCACAAAATCACCATTCCGTTCCCTAAAATTTACATATTGATAAATACAATTAATTCTCCACCTTTCCGCATAAAAGATCTGTTAATAACATCACAAGGAAAATCCCATATCCATCCAAAGGAAAGTCACACTTTATTGGCCGTTTCTACTTCATTACAGGTTCTATGTGGACAAGCACATTTGAAACTTGGTGCCGGTCTTTCAATTGTTCTTCGATTTCTTCCGTAATATCATGGCTCTGCACCACACTAAGCTCGGAATCTACTAATACAGTTGTATCTACTAGCACGTTATTCCCGTGGATGCGAGCTTTGATATCTTTTATAGATTGCACACCTTCAATTTCAGCGACGGTTTCTTTCATGAGTTCAAGCTCTTCGGCATCAAAACCATCCGTTAAGTCATGTGTAGCTTTACTAAAGATATCCCATGCCGTCTTACAGATAATCAGGCCAACAATAATCGCTGTAAGCGGATCAAGCCATGGAATTCCAAATCCAGAAGCTACAATCCCGACAAAAGCACCTATGCTAACTAAAGCATCTGATCGATTATCTAGTGCTACAGCTCGCATAGCGTTACTATTAATAGAACGGGCCAGTCTAATGTTATACATATACACGCCCATCATTATCACAGCACAAAAAACTGCCGTCCAGGCTGCTATAAGATCTGGACTTTCCAGTTCGGGTTGAATAAATTTGTTCACACCCTGGTACAGCACTTGAAGTCCTACCACAATCATAATGAATGAAGCAATTAAGGATGCTACGGTCTCTGCTCTAAAATGCCCATAGCTATGATTGGAATCCGGCGGTCTCCTGGAGATCTTAAGGCCGATTAGTATGGCGATAGAAGCGATAATATCCGTACTGTTGTTCAGTCCATCTGCAAGTAGCGCTTGAGATCCCGCGACCGTACCAATAAACAGTTTTATGGCGGATAGGAATATGTAGGTAACTATGCTTAGCCATGCTCCTTTTTCACCTTGTTTGATGTCGTTGTAATTTTCCAAAAAAAAGAACCCCCAAAGAATAGTATTGTTCTATACTACACTCCGAGATTCGGGTGGGTCTAGAGAAACAGTGTTGCTAAGAGGCGTAATAGTTCCCTCCGTCAAATAGAGTTGCTAGGTCATAACTGTTTTGCGGAATGTAACATAGTTTGCCTTTGTTCAACTTTAATTCCATTCTTATGAATAGTAACTTTTTGCCATTTATAATGTCTAATTATAGTAATCACTATTTTGAGGAGCGTGAAACGATGATTCAGTCTTTGCACAAGACTATGATTAAAGTTTTAGCTGTTACATGCATTGCATCCCCAATAGCTTACAACGGATCATTATCCGTCATTTCCGCAGAACAAGCCGTCATAAGTACAAGCTATCCTTATTACAATGAAGTCAAAGCACCCACTCTTACTCCTGTATGGTCGTTTTCGACCGCTATCTTAAAAGAAGATCGGATTACTGAGCAGAACGTTACAGCCCTTGCCGAGAATGGGAAAGTTTTTGCCTTGCAGCGGAATGAAAAACTAGTCGCATTGAATGCTATAACAGGTAAAAAAATGTGGGAATTCGGAAGTGCATTAGCTCCATTGTTCACTTACAGTAATGGATATATCTACGGACTGACCCAAAGTGGCTCTCTGTATGCTGTTAATGAAGCTGGTAAAAAAGCATGGTCGGCTTCATTATCACTACCTAAAGCCACAAGTATACAACGGTTAGGCTCCACCATTTATGTAACACAAGAGAGTCAACTTGCAGCGGTCGATGCTGTCAGTGGGAAGATCAAATGGAAGGCTGTCGAGGAGAGCAATAACTTTACAGGCTTATCAGAACTTATGGAAACCGATGGGGTTGTTATTCGAAGTTATCTCTCTCAGGGAGCCTTAACAACTGCCGCTCTTGCCGCTTATGACAGTCTGACAGGCAAAAAACTATGGGACCAGACCCGACAATGGTGGCCACTAGCAGTAAAGGATGGCCTTCTCTACTCCATGACCAATACGTTAATGCTTGATGATAACCCTGTAAATCGTAATGTAAAAGTTTCTGTATTCAACGTAAAAACGGGTGAACTTAAAGGAGAACGTTTATATAAATGGACAGATACCGAGAATAAAGATGGAGTGTTCGCATTTGGTGGTGTCAATGGGACGGCGTTCTTGGACGGAAATGACTTCTATATTTTTCAGGGCAGCAAGCTTGTGAAATATAATTTCTGGAATTATTCAGCGGAAGGTAAACCTGTTCAAACCTGGACCTCTATGGCTAAAGAGAAGGATTATCCACTTCACCAAGTTCATCAACAAAGAATGTTATATTCCAATTATGATACGGGTACGCTATCCGCACTTAAACTTGGAAATGGGCAGGCTGTAGTGCTCAATAATGGGGAGAATCCTGTCGTTCAGACGGATCTTTTTGGAAACGTGGTGTATAGTGGACAATCAGATGGCCTATTTCACGCTTATGATCTGTTGACTTTGAAGCCTATTTTTACCGTGAATACAGGATCTCGTAACTTTACTCCTTCGCTTAAAACCGGAGGCATGCTGATGATTCGAACGGATAATAAGCTGCTTGCCATTAAACTACCTTCAGCCATAAAATAAAAAAGCCTGATTTCTCAGGCTTTCAGATCTTCAATACCTTCACTTACTCAGCAGGTGCTGTAAAAGTACGTGCAGCAAACTCAGCATCTAGCATGTAGAAGGCGTTGCTATCTTTATCAATTCGTTTCAGTTTACTAATGATGTTGCTAAAGAGTGCTTCCTCTTCTACTTGCTCGTCAATGAACCATTTCAAGAAATAGATCGTTGCATGCTCACGCTCATCCAGCGCCAAGTCAGCCAAATGATAGAACCGTTTTGTGTTTTGTTGTTCATGCGCAAAAGCATGTTCAAAAGCATCCAGCATCGAACTGTACTCGTTCTTCGGTTCAGGTAGAGCTTCAAGTGTTGCCCGATTATCGCGATCATTAAGAAACTTATAGATTTTCATGGCATGGAATCTTTCTTCTTCAGCTTGAATCAGGAAAAAGTTTGCGAATCCATCCAGACTTTCACCGGAACAATAAGCAGCCATAGCTAGATAAACATGAGCGGAATAAAACTCGAAATTCATCTGTTCATTAAGTGCGTTCACTAATCCATCTTTCATCTTTCCGTCACCTCATAATTCAATTTTTTATATGTAAAGATTTAAGTTCATCTTATCACCGAGTATCTAAGTCAGCAAGGATTCATCCTTCTGACATCTAAATAAGCAACGAAGGGACGTCTTTTTTAATGAACAGATTCACTCGCAATACCCTAAAACTGAAATTCTCTGGCACCCTCTTATTGACTTCAGCTATGTTATCTATGGTTCTGTTAACTAGCTGCTCCAATAGCAGTAACAGTTCTCAAGCTGTCGCTACAAATGCGCCGACTGCTGAATCTACACCTACGCCAGTTACCAGTTCCACAGCAGCTCCCTCCTCAGAGAGTGATCCAATTGCTGTTCAGGTTTCCAGTATGAGCCTTGAAGAGAAAATTGGACAAATGCTCCTTGTTGGTATCGATGGAACCGTTCTAGATGATCAAGCAAAAAGGATGATTGCCGAAGACAAAGTCGGTGGAATCATCCTTTATAAGAACAATATTCAAGACCTGAAGAGTATGGTCAGCCTCATTAATTCCATGAAAGAGAGTAACAGAGGCAACCCTGCCCCTTTATTTATGAGTATCGATCAGGAGGGCGGAAAAGTCAGCCGGATGCCTAAGGAGTATGCTTCTTTCCCCTCTAATGGAAAGGTCGGTACCCGCAAGGATGCTAATGCTGCCGAAATGATGGGCAAGCTGCTCGCTAGAGAAGTATTGTCAGCAGGATTTAATATGAACTTCGCTCCCGTCCTTGATATCAATAGCAATCCAAATAATCCTGTAATTGGTGATCGTTCCTTCGGTAGCTCCGCTGAACTAGTCAGTACGCTAGGGATTGCCGAAATGAAAGGCATGGAGAGTGAAGGTGTAGTGCCTGTTGTCAAACATTTCCCTGGTCACGGAGATACTTCCGTCGACTCCCACCTTGAGCTGCCGATTGTGAATAAGAGCGCTGAAGAACTCGCTAAGTTAGAATGGCTCCCTTTTCAAGCTGCGATAAAAGAGGAAACAGATGCCGTTATGGTCGCTCATATTTTGTATCCGAAACTTGATCCCGATAAACCCGCATCTTTATCAAGTAAAATCATTGGTGAGCTACTTCGTGATGATATGAAATATCAAGGACTCGTAATCACAGATGACCTAACTATGGGAGCGATCATGAAGAATTATGACCTTACCACAGCTGCGGTAGATACTATAAATGCAGGCAGTGATATCTTACTTATCGCTCACGGCTATGATAATGAGAAGCGGGTACTAGAATCGCTTCTGGACCATGTAAAAAAAGGCAAGGTACAGGAATCACGGATTGATGAGAGCGTCTATCGGATTTTAGCCTTGAAAGCTAAATATAATCTATCCGATGAGCCAGTTCCGGTTCCTGACCTTACCGAGCTAAATAAAAATATTAAATCTTGGCGACTCACGATTGAGAAATAGGCTTAGGTCTATTCCAATCTATTGAAGCACAACAACATCTCCAACCTTTAACCCTGAGACGGCCTCTGTTTTGTCAGCCGTCTCCATGCCCACTTTGATATCTCTTCGTTCATATTCCCCATTGCCTTTATCCACCATCACGTAGGAGAGATCCCCTTCATGCATGACTGCGATGCTGGATACAACGATGGCATTTTCCTTGCGAACCGTCTCGATTTCTCCGCTCAAACTTAGTCCACCAATTAAACGCTCGTTAGGTTGCAGTGAGATTACCACTTCAAATTGCGGAACCGAAGTAGCGGTAGTATTTTGACCCGAAGCAGTCTTAGCAAATTTAGATACCTTAGTCACTTCTCCAGACAGCTTTAAATCTTTTAAAGCTGTCATTTTAACATCGACCTTCATTCCCGTCTTAATACGGAAGACATCTTGTTCACCTACAAGTGCTATGAATTCAAGCTTGTTCATATCTACAATTTTGCCGATGTATTGATTATCTGTTACCGTTTGCGGAATTTCACTCGCACTGTCAAATAGAAAAACACCTGTTGCAGGAGCATGGTAGAGGGCTGTATTTAGCTTAGCCTTCTTTTCTTTTAATTCACGAGCCTGTATTTCAGCATTTACTTGGTTAAGCTCATTCCCTAGTCTTGCTGATTCTTGGGCTGCAAGTGCCTTTATACGTTCAGCTTCTGTTGCACCAAGGGCTGCATTCTCCTCGTCCTGCTGACTAACAAATTCATTTAGTTCCGCTTCTAGCTGAGCCTTACGAATGGTCGCCTCTTGAGTAGCAATTTCATTCTTTAGGGCTTCCTGATCGAGGGTAAACAGTAAATCCCCCTTCTTAACTTGAACACCATTCTCAACCTTCCACTTGGTTACCTTTGAAGCATATGGTGCATATACAAGCGTTTCCTGCTCATATTGTGAATTCCCTTTGACCTGAACAGAGTTGGTGATGGTTTCCTGTGTCACTTCAAAAGTTATCGCCTGTGGGGGTTCAACAGGTTCTAGCTGTGCCTCGGTTTTATACATCTTGGTGTATACAAAATAACCTGCTGCAATAATGATCAATACCAATACAATCCACTTGATTCTCCTCTTCATCACTTCTGCTTCCTTTCAACTAAAAAAATAGCTAATCCCGTTTTATCGCCGTGAGCGCATTTGTTCTGGATGCGCTGATCGCCGGATAGATTCCCGATAGTACGCCTGTCATTACCGCAAATGCGATCCCTATTGGAAGGGTCATCAGAGGAATAGTGATTACTAAGGGCTCACCCATCCCCATTCCTCCTGTGGAACCAATCAGCTTATTTATGCCAAACACAATCAAGTACGAAAAGCCTATACCGAGCAGCCCACCAAGCATACCGAGCAATGCCGCCTCTGTAATGAACATATTTCTGATTTGCCCCATATTGGCGCCTAGCACCTTCATAATACCGATCTGGCGACGACGCTGATGGGTGGACATGGTCATCGCAACAATGATCGAGATCGAAGCAATAATTAAAATGAATATACCAATACCAAGCGCTGCTTTTTTGAACATACTGAAAGTAGACGCCATCGCCTCTTTTTGATACAAATTCGTACTTGTATTTAGTGTGAGTTTCTGGATAAGCTTCTCCACTTGCACAATATTGTCAGTATTGTCGACCTTTACAATGGCTGAGTTATAAACACCCTTCTGCCCAACGGTTCCATTCATTAGTTTCAGTTGTTCTACTAGCCGCTCACCCGTCTCTAACGACACGTACATCTTCTTGTCGTACATCGCCATATCAGGGTTCCCCCCAGTATCCAATATCCCAACAATTTGAATGGGTGAGCTGACTAAGGACTGTCCACTTTGAGAAGCAGGATCATATGATTGTAATTGAACCTGTTGTTTGTACATATCCGACGGAAGCATGCTTAAACTGTTGTATTGTTCCATAATTTTATTATTATACGGATCTGAATTCAGCTGTTCAAAAAGACGTTGCCGAGTCTCGACATCTATTAACCCTACAGTTGCTCCATAGTTTAGCACTGCCATTCCAATCAAATCAGAAGGACCACCTTGCTTGAACGTCTTGTCGTATTTCGTTAGCAACCGAAGGTCCGTTCCGATAAGCTGTACATCTGTAATTTTATTATCGATAGTAGTCATTTGTATGTAGCCAAGCTCTTGAAAAGGTGCTGCTGCGGTAACATGCCGCAGGCTTTGGATAATTTCTAGTTTCTGAGCCGTCAGCCTGCCGGGATCGAGCTTTGCATCAGAAGCAGAAGCTCCACCCCCTCCCCCTTGTGAAGGGATGCCGCTGTTCGGAGTCACCGTTATTTCATCCATTTTGAAATTCCGGTTAATTTCCCGCTCCGTATAGCTTTGCGCGGAATCTCCTATACTTAAAGCAACAATAATAGCAGCACAGCCAATCGATATACCTGCCATACAAAGACCTGTGACAACTTTCCGTCGTTTGACTTGCTCCCAAGCCAAACGTGAAATATCACTAATCCTCAATGCGTTCCCCCCCTTCGAGTTCTGTATCCGAAGAAGTTGGTTTCTCAGTAATCATATATCCGTCCTGAAGCGTGAAAATCCGTTGCATTTGTTCAGCAACTTTGAGCTCATGTGTTACTACGATGAAGGTGGTCTTCATCTTCTTGTTCAGGTTAAGCAGGATATTGATAATTTCCTCTTCTGTCTTTGAGTCCAGATTTCCGGTCGGTTCATCTGCGAAAATAACGGACGGTTCTGTGATCAAGGAACGTGCAATACTGACACGCTGCTGCTGTCCGCCAGACAACTGTGAAGGGAACAGGTCGGCTTTATCCGGAATGCCGACCCCTTCCAGCAAGGCCAGAGCTTTTTGCTTACGTATTGATGGTGAAACGGATTGGAACACAAGCGGCAACTCAACATTTTCCCGGACAGTCAAGCTAGTAATCAGCTCATAAGCTTGAAAGATAAACCCGATATGCTTCCTACGAAATTCAGATAGCTTGTTTTCGCTCATCTTCACAATATCTTGGTCAGCAATGTAAATGTGGCCTTCCGTAGGCTTCATCAGACCTGCCATCAGGTTGAGCATGGTTGACTTACCGGAACCCGAGCTCCCCAGTAATGCAACCATCTCCCCCTTTTTCACAGAAAAATCTATTTGATGAAGGACTGCCGTCGTTTCATTACCATTCTTAAAAGAATGCGTTACATTTTCCACTCGCAACATTGGAGCTGCTCCTTCTCGTACATTAATAGATATGAATTCTTACTTCTCAGTTACTGATCTATCGATCTTTATGCTATATGCCTGGCTGGCTAACTCGATCCGTTCTCCTTGGAACTCATCATACAGCGTGATTCTGTAGGCGCCACCTGACAAGTTTTTATACATATTATTGGTAAAGGTTGCAGTATACGAGTTGTTATTTCCTTCGAGAAGCTCAGTCCCGATGTTCAAGCTTCGTTCCTGTGATAGACCATATGGATCTGTCATTTTGAGCACCAGCTTATGGGTGAAGGTTCCCATGTCATAGGTACTGTCACGAAGAAGGTTATAATTCATAACGATATCTATTGTGTTACTACCTTGCATAGATCGCCCTTCCGAACTTAGAACAGACATCGTGTACGGATATAGCGCCACCTTCGTCAAGTTATTCTCCGGTGGAGTAGAAACTGGATTTAGACTCAATGAAGCAATGTTAATGAACCCAGTTGGTTCCTGCCCAGGTTCAGACAGCTTATTTCCAGTAATCCCTGGACCTAGATACATACTAACGTCTGATGGAATAACGGATTTAGGCAATTTTGCCCAGTACGTAATTAATTGCTTACCACCCGGTGTAGCTGAAGTATCTGGCTGATTCACTGTTGCTTCGAATAGCTGGCCATCTCCCGTTTTAAAGTAACCCTGAAGGCGAGCCATTTTGCTTTGTCTTTTTTCCTCACTGCTAAGCAGTAGTTCTGTATATACGATATTAGAATTGAGACCTTCATAAATAATGGTTTTGTTCTCTTGAACACTAGCGTTCTTGCCTTTACCGGTAATTGCATAACTTCCCCCACGTTCAATAGTCGCTACAGCATTCATCGTACTGTTCGTGCTAAGCGATAGGAACGAGCTCTTCTCTTCTTTTACCGTTGTAAAGAGGTTCACTTTTAATTTATCGAACTCTTGCGTATAAGGGATTTTGGCAAATACATAGATCTCCGCATTTTTTCCTGGCGCAATGATCGAGGTTTCCTTGTCCATAAACAGTTCTGTTGAAGAAGATACATCGTCATTGTCTACCTGGACAGATCCTTTTAATTCTGGAAGCGTTAATGCCACCGATTGGGAATTCTTAATATTTATTCTTGCAACAACGATATCATCATCTTTCCAAGGAAAACGCTGTAATGACAGCAAGTTATAAGTGAAAGAGCCGTATTCATTCGATGCGCTATACTCCACGCCTTGTTGAATCTCGGGTCGTAGCGTATAGGAAATTGTGTAGTAAGCAACGGGTACTGTCAGCTTGGCTGTATTGCCCGTACTTACATTATTCCCTTCAGATCCAGTTCCCTCACCTGCACTGCCCGAATCTGGATTAGCTGGAGCTGAAACAGCCTCTATCATTTGCAATTGCAGCGAACTCTGCTCAACCTCAAGCGGAATTTGTGCGGTAAGCGGAATGATTTTTTCCTCCAAAGGCTTTATAGTTAAGCCGCTTAATCCCTTCGCATTGATCGGAAAGGCTGTCCCTGTTGAAGATTTAACGGCAAGCTCATAAGTTGGCAGCGTAACTGTCGTCTTCCCTACATTTTTCACTCGAAGCTGGAAGGTCCAAATCCCTTTATTATTCTCAGCGTATACGTTTGCGTTGTTTAACTGAGTTTCTATCGGATTATTATTAATGGTGATTTTCTTGGTCACACCTTTACCTACCACCAAGTTAGGTGTTGTAGCTGCTGGCAGCTTGTACGAAGATTTAGCGATCTCTAGCTTCAGTGCTTCATCTTTTTGCGTAAATTGCAGCTTCATATTGTCCGTCTTCATATAAGGAGGAATCTCGGCAAGATAATAGATAATCTTCTTCTCCTGCGGCTGAATCTTGTAACTAATCTGAGAACGATCAAGTGCTAATTCATACGAACTGCCACCTGCAGAGAGTAAATAAGCCGCATAACCCGGATCACTGAGTACCTTGCTGCCCTTATTAGTCAGGCTTATTCCCACCTTGGCATAAACTTTCCCATTATATTTATAGAGCTCCAAGGACTCACTTTTGGCGATGACAGGAATGTCATTCATTGTGGTGCTAACATTTTTTCCATTTACGGCAGTTGGGGAATAATTAGCTGGCACAGTAAAACTTCCTGCATGCTTTAAATAACCTTTGGTTTTGGAATCCCATACATACATGGGAATCTTAATCCCTTTTAAAGAATTGGTCTTGCCTATGTTGACGTAATATGTAACCCGCAAGCTTTCTTTAGCACCAATCTTCTTCTTAGCCGCGTCAGCGCTCAGAGGGTTACCTGGAATAACAGAACCCCCTGGCGTCGTCACTCTCGAAAAATAGTACATTAGGTTTGCGTTTTTACTGCTCCCATTCGAATAATTCAGGGTATAGGTTAAAATATTCCCACCAGGTTGTGACCAAACATTGACATCTTCTAATGTAGCTTTGATATTTGCACCTAAAGAAATGGAACCCAGATTGCTAGGGGGTGTTACTGTCGCCGCAGCTACAGCTGGATTGGTACGAACAGCATTAGCGGATGCCGCTGAAGCTGTATGGCCAGTCAGTTGACTGATGACAAAGGTACTTAATAGTAAAACAACATATGTACTGCTATGCTTTCTCATTTACTTCCCTCCACGAGTATTTTGCTAGAATTATTATAGTAGTAACTGCAAATCCAATTGTATCCATGTTGTAACACTTTTGAAGCGTTTGTAACCTATTTGTTCCTATTTGCACGAATTTGAAGAATATTCTATTCTATAATTTCAATTCATCTTTCAGTGCAGCCACATCATCCGCAGAAGGGTTTTCTTCTCCATATCTAACTTTTTCATATAATTCAATTAATGAATTCGACGTATTAACCGTACGTTCTTCGGCCTTATGTTTAACCTTGTTAAGAGCAGTCCATTTTATAATATCGCTTTCTGTTTCCTTCGGCGTAAGATAACTCTTAACTTCATAACCATGATCGTGCTTCAAATGAAGCCAACGCCGATATAACCAACGAACACGTTCCGTTTCACTATTCATCTGCTCCCAGCGGTCTTTTCGATGTCTTGGTGTAAGGCGAGTACTCCAGAAATCCTTAAGACCTTGAAGCGTTTGTTCCCATGTAAATACACTTTTTTCCTCATCAAGATAAGTTGTATTGTCCTTTGGAGTATGCTCTCTGCGCAGCATGGATAACAAGGCATCCATGGCTCTCTTTAATTTCCCGCCGGCATTTCTATACAACCACCGAAGTCCATAATAAGCTGCAACGCCCAATAACACTGCTCCAGCAACATATAAAGCAACATCTAATATAGCAGCTAGTAGACCAGGCTTTTCATCTCCAACAAAAGGTAGTTCCGGACTCGCTTGAGGCTGTTCTACGGGCGGAGGTAGCGGCTCACTTGACCCTGAGAATAAATTACTAATCCATCCGAAGAACGAACGTACCATATTCCATAGCAGTGTCCCTATAGCTTTTCCGACTCCCGCCGCTAACACTGCCGCAACAATTCCTATTCCAATGACATAAATACGATTATACCTTTGTAATCCTTTTGGCAAAGCTTTGCCCTCTTGAGAAAGCGTACTATATTGTAAATAACTACTATTATAAATAAATAATGTGAGCAATAGACACAAACTACCGCACCAGGTCAGGAGTGTAACACTCTCCTCCAAATCGGTAATTCTCCCAAAGACAATGGTCGCAACAAAATAGATTACCATACCTATCCAATACTTCTTACTGGATTGTTCTCTAGAGTCAGCAGTCATACCGAGAAAAGCGCATATAAAACCTGCGACACCTAAAGGCAGACTCTCGATAGACAGACTTCCTGCTGACAAAGCCCCAACCACCGTCCCAAGGATTAGAGCAGACAGCAGCTGCTTCCATCTAACACTACATTGTTTTCGTAGCAGAATACCTACTAATGATATTAGTGGTATGGCGGTCAGCCACATAGGTTCAACTTGCTTGGGTAGTACATAAACCTGAAACAGAATCCATACAGGTAAAACTAATAATAGTTCTAGGATGGAGAATATCCAGAGTTTGACCGTATTCCATACGTAACCAGATAACGGAAGTTTCATGCGCTCTCTCCTCCCTGTTCCGGAATATCCAGCCATTCTACACCATTGCCCAACACCAATAAGAGGTCAGCAGCCTCTTGTAATTGTGCTCCTCTATGACAGCTAATGATCAGAAAGTCTGTATCACTTATTCCACTCTCGGCCTGCATGGCTAGCAATCGACTCATAGGAAGCGTTCTGTCTAGCTCCAGTTTCGCTAACAGTTCTAGCAAGTCTTCCAGCTCAGCCATAGATTCTGCTTCAACAGGATCTCTTTCGCCCCCGTTATCCAATCTGCCGTTACAGATAAATCCCGTCTCAATTCCATGGCGCATGGCGTATTCGGCAATAGTGGCTGCATACCGTATCCCTTGCTCGATACGTTCAACATCTGTTACCGCTCTCCACATGGAATCACTGTCCTCTATATTCAAACAAATGACGAGCCTGGAATCCGCAGTGTAATCTTTCTTATGCACCTGCATAGTCCCTGTGCGCGCTGTTGCCTTCCAGTTTATAAGCCCCATAGAATCTCCTGAGCTATACTCGCGAATACCTGCAGTCAGGAAAGGATCTTCTACGATCCATCTTTTCACTGGAAGTTCACCCAGCCAGCTATGTATCGGAAGCGGAAGATCGTCTAAATTCAACAAATTAGGATAAACTAATAACTCTAATTGGAGAGGATACGTTTTATTTTTCCGGATCAATCCGAAGGGATCTCCAGTGGTCATGGTGACCGATTCCAAACGGTATATCCCGCGCCGCTCGCAAGTTACTTGATGCCGCCGTTTAATATGACGGTAAGATTTAAGAAAGAACAAGCTGATATGATTCTGGTAGATTTCACCCGTGCTAATGCCGAGATTATCCTGACTTCCAAATGCCAAGCCTCTGGCAATACTAGATTCCAGTCGAAGCCAAGGTAAGGGCAGGAGCTTTGCATTCACGATCTCCTCAATCATCTCAAGGTTATCCCCTTCATAAGCGACTTTCGTCGAGAAATACCGAGTGTAACTAAGCGCTTTCAGACCATTCCGTTCATAGATCACGGCAAGTAGGAACAGGAGCGCTATTGTAATAAAAATGAACCAAGGCAACGCCATAGCTCATTCCACCTTTCCGCCTCTTAAGGACGCAACAAGTTCTGTTGGCACTTCTACCTCACGAAGCACTTGTATCACAATTTCTGCGGCCTGACCCTCTTTTGAACCTAATCCACGATGAAGCAGTAGACGATGTGCAAGCACCGGAACAGCTACGGCTTTAATATCATCTGGTGTAACGTAAGATCTACCTTGAATTAGAGCATATCCTTGAGATGATCTGAGCAATGCTCCGCTTGCACGTGGGCTCGCCCCTAGTTTTACTGCCGTAGATTTACGAGTAGCTTCCGTAATCCGAACGATATAGGCTAGCAAATCATCACTAATACTCACAGAAGCGGCCAAATGCTGTGCAGCTTGAATATCTTGAGCGCTAGCCACAGCAAAAGTCTCTTCAAGCGGATTATTCTCACGGAAACGCTGTAAAATATGAATTCCTTCGTCAAATGAAGGATAACCCGTAGTAATCCGCATCAGAAATCTATCTAATTGAGCTTCGGGCAACGGAAAAGTGCCCTGGTTATCAATCGGATTCTGAGTAGCAATAACGAGAAAAGGTGCTTCAAGACCATGAGTCACACCATCGATCGTGATTTGCCGCTCCTCCATACATTCCAGCAGACTGGATTGTGTTCTTGGTGTTGCACGGTTAATTTCATCAGCCAATAAAATATTCGCAAATACTGGACCTGGTCTAAACTGAAATTCACCTGTCTTTTGATTATAAAAATTAATCCCGCTTAAATCTGAAGGCAGCAAATCTGGTGTAAATTGTATACGCTTAAATGTACAATCTAAAGATTTTGCAAGGACCTTGGCTAGCAAGGTTTTACCAGTACCCGGAACATCTTCCAGCAGAACATGGCCATTCGCAAGTAATGCGGTTAGTAGCAGATCTACTCCATCCTCTTTTCCAACAATGACTCTAGCTAGATTGGTTCTAATAGATTTGATGAGTTCGGTAACTTCTTGAAGATTCATGTAAATGCACCATCCAATCTGAGGAAATTATTGTAATAAGTCCTTTCATCATAACAGAAAGTGTATCCAATATATAATTCACAAGAAAAGGCCCTGCCAATTAAAAAGGCAGCACCTAGATTTCCCTCTCTGTTTTCATTTACCTCGCCGTTTTATTCCGATATCGAAAGTAAGCCGTGATGGCATAATAGATCGGGATGCTTTCAACAATTAGCCAAATGACAACAATAGCATAACTATTATAGTGTTTATAATAACTGCCTATGTGTCGTGAATATAAAAAAGCTATCGATATTGAAGCTATTGTTAAGAAGGGAATGTACATTTTTCTAGCTTTTGTATTAAACAAGCCCGATA
The DNA here is from genome assembly GCF_002264385.1 of Paenibacillus sp. VTT E-133280. Taxonomy (NCBI): domain Bacteria; kingdom Bacillati; phylum Bacillota; class Bacilli; order Caryophanales; family Paenibacillaceae; genus Paenibacillus; species Paenibacillus sp. VTT E-133280. The sequence goes on along the minus strand of NZ_NFUX01000014.1, from coordinate 24,863 downwards.
CACATCTAGAGGCTACGTAGATAAGAAAAGAGCTGTGAATGAACATAGAAGATGACCATATTCCAATTAAGAGCGGATCCGAATTACCTAGCAAATTATCTTGTTTGGAGCTACGCACCAATTCAAGGAAAGGATATTGCAGTTGCTGACCCAAATGTGGACCAAAACTCATCATCGTCAGTGACCAACCAATTAAGACAGTGACTAGGACAAATACCCCTGTTAATACTAATTTTTTGAGCATCTTCGCTTCAAGCTTTAGATCGGGCACAACAAACAAGAGGACAATCCATTCTCCAAACCATGACATGACTACAATAGAGTCTTTCAGGGCAATCCCGGGATCATGATAATGAATGAAGGCTGGCAGCATATTGAAGTCCGCATTCGGTAGAAATAAATTAAATAAAATGATCATCGTGATGAAAAAAACAAGAAAAAGACCATCCGCCATATACGCTATCGTTGTAAAGCCTAAACTTGCCGTATACATAATTACTAGCCCAATTACACATTGAATAAACAGAGGCGGAGTTCCTCTCAGATAATTAGAACCAAAGAATAGCACAAAGTTCTCAATATCATAAGATGCATAATAAACACACCAGCTTAAGAGCAATAGAAGCATGAACTTGTGTGGCCATTTACCTATGATCTCTTTTCCAAAGCTAACCCACGCTTGATTAGGGCGCAACATACCGACGTAAAAAGTAAACCACAATAAGATCAACCCTAATAATGACCCCACTATTAATGCAATCCAGCCTTGATAGGATGAAGTAGCAATTAGAGTCGGAATCAAAAAAATAGTGGTTTGAGAGCTGAAGAAAATAATGAAAAAACGGAACAGCTGCCATTTCGATGTTCGCATAACTTCTCCCTCTAAACGTCTTATTTTGCTGTTCCAAAATCCACAATGCTAAAATCTGTCTTCACCTTTATATCAGCCTCTTGAGCGTAATAATTATCCCAGCGCTCTCTAACTTGCTTCCATTGCTTTGGATCGTTCCATTCCAGTAACAGTCCGAGCTGTAGAATATCGGCACCTGCTTTTTGGGTATTACGAATAGCTTCGGTAAGATGATCAGAGACTTTCTCTTTAAGCTTTGCAATGATAATTTGGCCGAGTTCCTCTGCATCCCTATTCTTAGGGTCCCTTAAATAAATAACACTAGCTTTCCCCTTTAAATTGACTGTGAAAACAGGACCTTTATCCGTTTGATTTAACTTCTTTGATGATTTCGTGCTTACAAATATAACACTTGCGCCACCATTGCCCTCATCCCAATCGACGGAGTAAACTGCCAGCTTAAGACTGCCTGCCGCCCAAGCTAATGCCCTTCCCTCTTTAAGCTTAAGAACTCCTTTCATCTTATCTTTTTGAAACAGCATTGCCCCTTGGATTCCTGCCCAATACTCCGGTTTTCCATCCTTAGATGCTGCTTCTTCTTTTTTACCAAAGGAAAGATTGTTTATAGCAAAACCAACACCTGATGATTCTGCAAACAAGCAATCCTTAACCGTAGTAGAAAACAAATATCTCTCTGATCCAAAGTTCTTTAGTACATCCGAAGGCAATTGCTCGTAAATAGGTGCTAGTGTACTCATTTCTTTGGCACTTCCGGGGCTAGCCATAACATACGCACCCAGAGGAAGACTAGGTTCTCTTTCAATCCATAGCAGTAGTTCACTTATGCCTTGTTCAGCAAAGGTTTTCCCTAAGACAATTACTTTTAATTGAGCAAGACTAAGTTTACGTGTTAAATCTTTTTGAATTAACAACATAGCGTCTGCAATCGTTCCTGAGGTCTTAGAAACTGTAGAATAAGTTTTCCCGTCTCCTCCTCCGCCACTTGAAGGTTGTCCAGCTGCGTTAAGCCGATTGGGCAAGGGTGAGTTAATCGTAATTTCAATAGTACCTTGTTCTTTGCCTTCATCAATAAACATTCCGTATACAAATGTTAGTTCATCCAATTCTACCTTTGACGACCAGCAGCCTGTTATATTTAGGAGCAAGATTAGAATCACTCCTATCTTCAGGATTCTCATTTCTCTTTCTGTCTCCTTTTATTCCTATCTGTATAGAGGTTGCTGCGTTTCGTCATAAAGTTCGAGGGAAAGCGGGCTAATGTATCCTTCCAGTCCTGTAACACAAATGGGGCAACGGGTTGCAAATATGGAGCACCTAACGGCCTTAAATTAGCTAAATGTCCATAAATCAAAAAAGCTGTAATATATACCCCGAGCAGCCCCATGGTTCCACCCATAATCAGTAACGGGAAACGAAGTAGTCGGAAAGTCAGACCAAGCTCATAATGGGGGATGATATAAGTGGCAATTCCAGTAATAGAAACAACAATAACCATTGGTGCAGATACAATTCCTGCTTGGACCGCAGCCTGACCAATAACGATACCCCCAATAATTGAAACCGTCTGCCCAACAGGCTTTGGAATTCTAGTCCCAGCCTCTCTAAGCGCTTCAAAGGTTAGCTCCATAATTAAAGCCTCGGTAAGCGCTGAGAATGGAATGTTCTCTCTCGCTGAAGCAATGGTAATTAACAGATTCGGTGGAATGATTTGAGGATGAAAGGTTGTAATCGCTACATAAAGTGATGGAAGAATCATGGAAATGATTGAGAACATAAATCGAACAATACGAATCCAGCTTGCCGCATAAAAGCTTTGGTAATAATCCTCAGAGGATTGCAGCATTGTAAAAAGGGATGTCGGTGCAATCATCGCGGTTGGTGTTCCGTCTTGTAAGATTCCGACCCGACCTTCCATCAGCGAAGCCGCTACTGAGTCAGGGCGTTCTGTATATTGAAATACCGGAAAAGGGGTGAAGTTTCCCTTTCTCAAATGTTCCGATAGGTAACTAATACCCAGTATCCCGTCAATATCTATTTCATCGAGTTTCTGTTTAATCTCAGCTAGAACTTCTTTTTTGTAAAGTCCTTCAATATAGACCACATACACATCAGTTTTTGTATATTTCCCAATTGAATAATGCATGGTTTTTAGATCCGGATGTTTAATTTTATGTCGAATCAAAGAGAGATTCGTTTCAATATCTTCAATGAAAGCCTCTTGGGGACCAATCACTACAAGTTCGTTTTGTGATTCGGTCACTGATCTTTTTTGATATTGGGTAATTTCAAAATAATAAACATAAGGAAGATCCTCTATATAAAGCACTACTTTCCCTGCAACGATCAAATCTACAATCTTTTGTAGGTCATACATCTTAAAATAGGAGACGGGAAAAACAACGCCTTGATCTAACCGTTCTAAGAAGTCAGGCCATTCTAACTTTGCATTGGCTTCTGCAATTAGCGGTATTGCAATACTTTCATGAAGTGTCTTAGAATCGATGATGGAGGGTAAATAGATCAACTGACAGGTATGCCCATGAACAGAAATGTTCTGATACACCGTATCACTGCTTCCCACCAGTTGATCTTTAATGGTCTCTAAAATTCCTGACATTGGCTGTATACCTCCTTTTTTTGCGTTGTATCAATCTGGCTTAGTTTGCCAATGGTTTACCAGGTTTATACTTTCTACTCCATTTAGCTGCAGACAAAGAAAGAACCGGAATGAATAACCGGTTCTTTCGTGTTTTTGTATGAGGTTTGTTAGCCCATCAACTTTGGATTAAAGGCTTTAGCACTTTCAAAGATGCTTGCAATTGCTCTGAGCACTGTTCATACATTTTTTTTGCTTTTTCATTATCTGTCGACAAACTGAACATTTCCAGATCCGCTTCACATTTTTTGAGCAAAGCATATAATTGTGGTTTATCTTGTGGCTGTGGAACTTTAAAGTTATCAGCATACAAATCGACCGTCAGCTCACCGTAAGAATCAACTTGCCCGAGAAATACATTCTCGACGGTTAGCCCCATTTTCTCAAGCGCTCCATCAAGCCAGTTGCGTGTCAGATTTAAGGTGTCTAGCGGTTTATCTAATACTTTCCCATCCATGATGACAGCTTGTGATTCTTTCTGTGGGGCTACCCTTACACCCAAATCCTTTGCCGATAGCGGGAGATACTCCTTCTTAAGCAGAATATTTATCGCTCCGTCAGACTCCATAATCGCAAACTCAACTTCAGATATGTTGAATACATCTTTAGCACGAAGTTTCGCTAATAATTCATCTGTAGTCAAGAGTTCCTTTTTCATATTATCTTCGAGTATTTTACCGTCCTTAATAAGTACAGTAGCCTTAAAATCAATAAAATCTCTTGCTTTCTTACTCTTGGTCTGAACAAATTCAATACCAAGCGAACAGGCCACCCAAACCACAAGTGCAATCAGGCCCAAATGCCAATACTTATCCGTGTCCATAGAAATGTAGGCGGCCAAGCTACCGATGGTAATTCCTGTAATGTACTCAAAGAACGAAAGCTGTGAAACTTGTCTCTTTCCCAACAATTTCGTTAATAAGAAAAGGACTACCACAGCAAAGAGTGTTCGAACTACAACCTCCAACCACTCCGGCATTACAAATACCCTCCTTTTAAATCAACCCTTGTTTATTAACACTCATTATTTGTTAAATACGGTTTATTCAATCCTAAATTAGACTACTTTTTTATGGAAATCGGGTTACTTGAAACGTTTGTATTTTTTTCCTGCATAACTAAAGTGGGGGTTGAGGACAATAGGAAACGTCATGCTAAAAACTTTAAACAGAGGAGAGAAACCTAATGACAGTAGCCTCACAAGTAAAAACATGTTTATCTTCTTTAAAAGGTGCACAAGCGAGCCTTGAGCAATTTGCACTTGAAACACAAAACGAAAGTGCAAAAACGTTATTTACAAATGCAGCTGAGCAAACGCAGCAAATCGTAACACAGGTTGAAAATCGCGTAACTGAATTAGAGTCTGAAGAACCTCAATACAAAGGCTTCTAAATTTATCACTTGAACAATCAAAGGGGTCTTAAAGCTAGCACTAACTAGCTTTAAGACCCCTTTCTCTATAACACAACAACAATGCGCCTTACTTTCTTTTTTTGGCAGGAATCAAGATCTGAACTGAAGTGCCAATTCCGACACGACTAAAAATAGTTACGCCATACTCAGGCCCATATTGCAGTTTAATCCGTTGATCCACATTACGGACGCCATAACCGGTGTTCGTATGACCCTTCGAATCGAATATTTGATCAATCCGTTCCTGTCTGATGCCTATACCATCGTCAATGATTCGGAAGAGAATACTATCGCCTTCTTTACGTCCTACTATCCGCAAATGAATGTGATCGCCGCACCAAGCATGCTTTAGCACGTTCTCGATAAAAGGTTGTAGAATCAGTTTAATAGTCTCGTAAGGCCAGATCCCTGTATCAAAATCAAACATAACCTCCAAGCGGTCACCATATTTAATTTTCTGGATTTCTAAATAGGCGTTGGCTTGCTCAATTTCGGTTGGAACCGGAATCATCGTACGGCCTTCATTTAGTGTTAAACGATAAAACTTCGCTAACTCCAGTACCATCTTCTGCAGCTTCTCATTTTGACCAAACTTGGCTAATTGAATAATAGACGATAATGTATTGTACAGGAAATGTGGGTTGATTTGCGATTGTAGGATTTCAAGCTCCGCTTCTTTCTTCTGGAGCTGCGTCAGATATACCTCTTTAATCAACATATCAATATTCTCACCCATATCATTTAGCGCAGTTGCTATCTGAGAGAATTCATCCTTCCCCCGATATTTTATACGCTTGTGAAGATCACCTTCCCGATAAGCATTAAGCACATATACGAACTTATTAATCCGAATCGAAAAATAACGGGATATAAATATGCCTACAAAGCTAAAAACCACACAGCATATGAGACACATTAAAATAATAAACAAACGTACCTTCATTGCATCCTTTTCAAGGATTGCAATTGGAACAAGCGCGATTAATTGCCATGCTTGGTTAGCAACCATAATCGTTTCTTTAATCGTAAGGTAATCCTTATTTAGTTCGGCTTCATTAGTATAGTTCTCCGGTAGTTCACCCGATTGATACATCGTTCTTCCAAACTCATTTTTTATAATTAAATTACTTCCTTTTCCTATCTTCGTATAACTGACACTGTCAAATAGATCTGGAATTCTTACATTAATCCGCAGGAATCCTATCTCTTTAGGCTTAAGAGGTTCGTATGTATCAATTAGTCTACGGAGCAACGAGATGCGGTTATTCTCTACATCGCTCTCGATCTGCCACCATTTCATAGTTTCAGCGTACTTTTCAGTTGGAAAATCATAGTACCAGGATTTACCTTCAATTCGTTTCATGTGGTAGAGATGATAAAAGCTACTATTATCCAAATAGCCCTCAAGTGAATTCGAATAGATCTCAGGGATCGATTCATTCTTTAAGAATAGCGACATTCCTATCTTCACACCTGTAGATTGAATAGCTACGTCAAGCTTCGGCAGCACCTTCTTAGACATCCGATCGTAATTTTCCCAGCCTTCCTCATAACTCCGAAGATTTCGATAAAAATCAAAATCACTGTATAATTGCGTTGATATTCGAGTAACTTCGTCCATTTTATAATCAATATTGTCACGTATCTGCAATAACGTTCCTTTAATATTCGTATTGATATGTTCGCGCAATGAATCATTATACATGGAATGAGAGACGAACCCTATCAAGGATATAGGAATAATAATAAAAAACATATACGTCAGCATTAACTTATACCCAATCGGCACATATTTATGTCTTCTTCGCATTTTCATAGAACATCATCTCCCATCACTTGTCGCGCTTACGATACTCCATAGGTGTCATACCATAAGCCTCTTTGAACTGTCTGCTGAAATAAGGGAGATACCGATAGCCTACCTTGCTAGCGATTTCATAGATTTTGCATGTCGGATCTTTTAAAAGCTTGCCTGCTTGATCCATTCGAAGCTGTGTAAGTACTTCGCTGAACGTTTTCCCAGTTTCCTCTTTGAATAGGTAACCCAAATAGTTAGGGGAGAAAGAGAACTGCTGCGCAATATCTTTAAGCGTAAAGTTATCGCTCATTCTGTCCTGCATCGTTTGGATGATTTCTCTAATCAATTTATGGTTCACTGAATCTGATTTACTACGCAGGTACTCTGAGATCTCAAACGTTTTGAGTACGAGCCATGAGCGAATATCGCTGATCGTATCGAATTGGTGTAAAACATCTAAACTATGTATCTCCATACCTAAAATTTCAAATAAATCCTCACTAACATCCTTTAACTGCTGATCCAGCTTCCAAATGATATACATTGCCAGATTATGAATCGTGAATTTGGATCTTAAACTACTTACAGAGCGGAATAACTTGTCTATCTCATCATAAATAAGAACTAACTCATACTCTTTCACCGCTTTAAACAGCGTATCCATACGGGTATCTAACATACGGGCATCGATCATCCCCGGTTCGCTGCTAACGGTTTCATACATAATTAGATTGCCCTTGCCAATAAACATTTTCCCGTCCACAGCTTCCATAGCTTGTCGATAGGAGATATGAATCTGTTCCATAGAAAATGTTGGTTTGCCTACACCTACAGTCATTGTGACTGGAAACTCCGCTCGAATCGAGGCGTAAATATCCGCAGTAAACTTTTCCATTTCCTGCTCGTTAATCAATAATGCAATCCGATAGGCCGATACCTTGTAACAATGTGGCATTCCGTGCTTCTGACCTATTCTATTCACTTCATAAAGGAAGTCCTTGGCCATTTGATGTTTAGATAGATTATCCTGTCCTTGAAGCCAGTTGAAGTAGTCAAGCTCCAAGACAGCTACACGAACAGGCCAATTCAGCTTATCCAAACCGTATGACTTCACAAGCGACAACATTCCGGCCTGGCTACCCTCTTCCCATTCTCCTTCGAATAAGCGGATTAACAAATCATTTTTGGCCATTGGAATCATATGCTGATAGGCTTCTTCAACATCACGGCGCTTACGTTCATCGTCTAAATCCTGCCTTACTTTCTGAAGTGCAGCAATGAGTTCACTATCATCCATGGGCTTAAGGACGTAACTATACGCCTTTAGTGACAAAGCTTGCTTAACATAACTAAAATCTTGGTAACCGCTTACAAATATCACGCGTATATCCTTTTTTTTCTCTATGGCAATTCGGGCCAGCTCAAGACCCGACATATTCGGCATATTCACATCACTTACGATAATATCAATCACATGCTGATCTAAAATATCGCACGCGGTAAACGCATTATTTGCAGCCTCCACAACTTCCATACCAAGCTCATTCCAAGGAATAAATTGTCTCATACCTTCTAGATCCAACATCTCATCGTCTACTAATAATACGTTGTACATCAACAAGTCCCCCTTTGAAATGCATTAATCAATCCTGTAAATTCTACCATTACTCTTTCCCAGTATACCATTCATAAATTTGTCTAACAGTCTATAAACAATCAGTCATCAGAATACAACGTAAAAACGAAGGCTTGCCTATTAGCAAACCTTCGCATTACTAATTATTATTTTCCTAAAGCTTTCTTGTTTTCTGTCCATACTTTTGTAACATAATCAAGGAATTTCTCATAGCCAACCTTCATGGAATCATCATGAGCTTTGTCAAGAATGGCTAATGCTTCTGCATCGGTCTTCGCATACATTGATTTCGCTCTAGCAGTTAGCCAGATATCTCTTACGCTTTGTCTGATAATGCCTTCTTCACTGTCTGGAGCCGGATCCCAGTTTAGGAACTCTGTAAAGTCGCCTTGTGAAGCCCACGTTACTTCCATCTGCCAGCGGTTACTAAAGTCGATCTTGTCAGCTGGAAGGGTTTGCAACATCATTTTCTTCGTATTATCCAAGAAAACCGTGTTTCCTACCCAAACCAAGTCACCAGCCTTGCCACTGATTTCAGATAATGCTTCTGGCTCATTCAGATATTTTTCTTTATTGAATTTAGGAGTAAGTCCATCTGCTTCAAATCCATCCCAGTAAGCGTCTGGTCCGGGAGGGCCCCAGTTAAGCACCATAGAACCTTCTGCACCTGTCATCCAATCAAGCATTGCGAATACAGCTTCTGGATTTTTAGCGTTTTTAGTGATTGTAGCAACGTTCCAGCCTAACTGATTGTACGTTCCCGGAGTGATTTTACTTTGATCCAAGCCCGGTTTGTAGATTGGTTTAATAAACATATAACCCTCTTCCGGATTTTTCTTCTTCATCTCTTCATCAGCAGTAGCGAGCAATTTCATCGGATCGAATGTCGCAATCACAGCGAACTTGCCATTCATCGCTTTCTCTCTAATTTGGTCTTCTGTTTGGGTGTTCGCATCCTGTGTCATAAGCTTCTCACGCATTAATTTAGCACCAAAGACAACGGACTCACGGAACCCTTCATCTTTGTAAATGGAAGCCATTTTGTCGCCATCAGGTACAGCGTATATTCTAGTATACGAAAGGTTATTCTCTTTAAAAGAGGAGAACAACTGATCAATACCGTTACCATCTTTAGCTAAGCCAGTCTCAAACGGAATAACATCTGGGAACTTCGCTTTAACAGCATTTAAGTAAGCATACAAATCATCCGTAGTCTCTAGCTTTGGAGAACCAAGTTCTTTGTATATTTTCTTATTGATCGCATAACCGGCATTGCCGTTTGGCTGTGTTGTATAGTAATTCGGCAGCTGATAGATTTTCCCATCAGGAGAACGAAGCAATTCCAAATGTCCAGCTGTTAAGTACTTTTTAAAGTTTGGATATTTATCAATGTATTCATCCAAAGGAACTAGCATATCTGCTTGACGAAGACGCTCTACGTCAGCACCTTTCTCCGTCCACACAATATCCGGTAGCTCGTTACCAACGATCATCGTTTGCAGCTTTTGAGCATTATTACCACCAGAACTAATTCCAGTGACATTGATTTTCAAATTATCTAAAATCCATTTAGAAGCAGCATCTTTGCCCCATTTCGGCATTTGATACCAGCCGTAGTTTCCATAGAATGATACTTCAAGCGGTTCTTTCCCTAACTCATACAAATCAGCCGCTGGAGCTTCAGTCGCTGTGTTAACCGCTGTTCCTCCTTCTTTCGCTGGTTCAGCAGTTGCAGCTGGAGCACTTGAATTGTTGCCACTACACCCCGCCACCACTGTCGACAATAGCAAGGTAGACAACGTTCCGAGAAGCATCTTTCTCTTAGTCTTCAATGTATTTTCCCCTTTCAATTTGTAATCTATGTTCAAAGCAATACGCTCTAAACCCCATCTCATTCTATCATCCTACTCTTTCAATGATCCGACTAAGACCCCTTTAACGAAGAATCTTTGCAGGAATGGGTATACACATACAATCGGAATGGTTGCAACCATGATCGTAGCCATCGTTAATGACTTCGACGTTATTTTCTTGGCTGAGTTAATATGAGCAATGGAACTTGCATCTACATTAGACAGCTGTTCAGAAGCAATATTAGAGAACAATATCTGTCTCAAGATGGTCTGAATCGGCATTAACTCTTCTTTCGTAATGTAAATACTCGCTACGAACCACTCATTCCAGTGATTGACTGCTGTGAACAATGATAATGTTGCGATGACAGGCCCTGACAAGGGAAGTACGATTCGGAGAAAAGTTCCCCAGTATCCGCAGCCATCAATCTTTGCTGACTCCTCTAAACCTTGCGGAAGACCTTGGAAGAAGGTCCGGAATATGATCATATTCCATACGCTGACAAGTGCAGGAATAATAAACACCCAAAATGAGTTGAAGAGGCCTAAACTTCTGATAAGCATGTATGACGGAATGAGTCCCCCACCGAAATACATTGTAATGATACACATAATCATGTAGTATTTGCGACCCATTAGTTCGCGCTTCGACATCCCATAAGCAAATATCGAAGTAGCCAATATGGCTGTTACTGTACCAATTACCGTCCGCAATGTTGCAATGACGAATCCACCCATTAAACGAGAATCTTCAAATACGATCTTATAATTCTCAAGCGTGAACTCACGGACCCAGAAAGTGATTCCGCCTTTGGAAGTATCCATCCCCTCATTAAAAGAAATCACAAGTGAATTCCAAAATGGATAAAACGCGGAGAAAGCTAGTAAGGTCAAGAATACATATATGAATCCAATAAACAATCGGTCTCCTATGTTAGTACGTTTCATAATTCAGTCCCCCTATATTGAGTAATTCATTACCACAAGCTGTTTCCTGCTCTTCTGGCAATGAAATTTGCAAAGGTAAGTAATGTCACACTGATAACGGCCTTGAATAATCCGATAGCAGTCGCATAGGAGTACCTGAAGTTATCTATACCGACACGTACAACATATACATCAACTGAATCTGATACCTCTCGTAGAGCCGGATTGGAAGCAAGGATCAAAATATCTTCAAATCCTGCATTCACCAGATTACCGATAGCCAGAATCATAAAGATGATCACAACTGGCATAATGGAAGGCAACGTTATCAAATATATTTGTTTAAAACGACTCGCACCATCCATCGAAGCAGCTTCGTATAAGTGCGGATCAATACCAGCAATGGCAGCTAAGTAAACGATTGAGGCAAATCCAATTTCCTTCCATACATTGGTTGTAACTAAAATTCCCCAGAAATATTCGGTCATAGAAAGGAAATTAATCGGTTCATCAATAAATCTCAATTTCTCAAGCAGCATATTTATACTGCCATTATCTACGGATAGCATCGAAGTAACCATCGAGCCGATAACCACCCAAGATAAGAAGTGAGGCAAGTATGTAACGGTCTGAATTACTCGTTTAAAAAACATCTTACGAACTTCATTCAGCATTAACGCCAGAATGATTGGTGCGGGAAATCCAAAACAAAACTTCAGTAAACTAATGATGATTGTATTTTTCATAACTACTTCAAATTCAGGTGCATTAAAGAAGTAAGTAAAGTGCTTTAATCCAACCCAATCACTGCTAATAAAGCTATTCCCTAACTTGTAATCCTGGAAAGCAATTAGAATACCGTACATGGGGATATAAGCAAAAATAAAAACTAATACGAGTGCTGGCAATACCATAAGCTGTAGATCTATTTGCTTAAAAAAGCGTCTTATCCCGCTGGTCTTATGCTTGCCGAGATCCGGTCTTGATGTCTTGTCTGGTGCGACGCTTGCATTCGCCATATGTAAGTCCTCCTAAACCTAGATTCATATAAATAAAGCATCTTTCATGGCTTTCTCTCTTTTTGCAGCCTTGGCTCTCCTCTACTCTCCCTCCGTTGATTTGCTATCTTATGAATTAATCTTAATATCTAAGCGCTTTCAAAGGTATATGACAAAACAACTATTATTGATACTTTGACACTTTCTTGAAATAGCTCGTCCAATTTAATAAAAGCATAATTAATAAAAGCCCTATGCAGATATCTCTGCATAGGGCTCTTCCATCAATTCGTTAGAGCATTCAATATGTTATCACTTATTTTGTCTGTAAGTACCCTTTGGATCTTTCCATCATCCAGATAAACTATAGAAGGTACTGAATCTACTCTCAGCTTGGCAGCAAGTCCGGGTGATTTATATACGTCAACCTTTGTGACCCTGGTCTCAGTATGGGATTGTTCAAACGCTTCAATGCGCGGTAATAGCTCCCGACAAGAAGGATCAGTTGCATTCCATAAATAGACAACGGATGGTTTTCCTTGATTTAGAATTTGATGCTCGTAAGTCTCACATTCAGAGATGTACTTCTCTGCACCATACCCTGCAATGGCACCATCACCGACAGCTGTAGCCACTTGCTTAAGGAACTTATCACACACATCCCCTGCTGCGAATACACCAGGTATATTCGTTTCCATTTTTTCATTGACAAGTACATATCCATTTCGATTCAACTCGACTACACCTGAAAAAATTTCTGTGTTCGGTGTATAGCCAATAAATAAGAAACATGAATCGACCTTTATATTTTGCAAATCATTCGATTTTAGATTTTTTAAGACAACGGAACTCAAGCGCTCTTCGCCCTCGAAAGAACTTACTACCGTATTCCACATGAATTCCATTTTAGGGTTTTCTAGTGCCTGCGTTTTGGCAATTTCATTACAATCCATTTTGCCAAGATCATGAATGACAGAAACGATCACTTTATCTGCAAACTTAGTCAGAAACATCCCTTCCTCAATAGCTGCATCACCACTGCCAACGACCATAACTGTCTTCCCTGTATTTGCCGCAGCGTCACAGGTTGCACAGAAAGAAATCCCTTTATCATATAAGAACTTATCTTCATTAGCAGCTCCAGTAATTCTTGGCTTGCCACCACTAGCAATGATTATGACCTTGCACTCATAACGAACCCGAAAGGTCTCCACTACCTTAATATCTTCCGCTACCGAAACAGATTTTACATCTGTCATTTTAAAATCCACACCAAATTTCTTAGCTTGTTTATGAAATAATCCCATAAGGTCTGTACCGGTCGTACCTTCAGGAAAACCAGGATAATTTTCTATTTCATTAGTATAAGTGGCAAGACCACCTACCAGTGATTTTTCCAAGAGAAGAGTCTTTAATTTTGCTCGTCCACAATAGATTCCCGCTGTTAATCCAGCAGCCCCGCCACCGATAATAACGACATCATACTTTTCAGTCTTCTTTTCCATTTCTTTTGTCCCTCCTGTGAGTCTGTTCCTTAATAAAATAGGCTGACTCTCGTCAGCACTATAAGCTCAGCCTATTTCACTTTTCACATAAAGAATTTGGCTAATAATTTACTGCCTATAAATGCACCTACCAGCAAGAACAATCCAAAAATCCAACCTGAAAGCGATAATGAAGCTATTGCCGTAAACAATGCACCAATATTACATCCATTAGCCAGTCTAGCTCCGTACCCCATAAGCAAACCACCAAGAACCGCTGCTACAACCTGCTTTTTGGACTTAATTTTCTTCAGCTTGAATTCGGAAGCAAACAAAGTTGCTGCTAAAGCACCTAATATAATCCCTACATTTCGAATGGAACCACCATCATTCAAAAATCCGGAAGATAATGTTTTTTGAGCTTTCTCAGTACTAAAGTACGCCCAGTTATCTACATTTCCTCCTACCAGGCGATACGCCCAAGCTCCCCAGTCTGCAAAAGCACTTGTTACTCCCCATCCTTTAGAGAAAACAGCCAGATGTGCTGTAGCGAACACAGCGAGAAGTACAGCTCCAGTTACATAAGTAAACGGTTCTTTGAGCAATTGCTTGTAAAAGCGGTTAGACGATATCTTCAACCAGAATTCATTCACCGTATCATTCACCGTCCTTTCCTACTCAGCGATCCTATTTTACCTTCTCAATAACAACTTCCCACTCGCCATCATCGACCTCTTCGATTTCCACATGATGTCCCTGTTTTCTCGCCCATTCTGGTACGTTTTTCATTGCGCAGCTATGATCAATAGCAACAACAAGAACGTCTCCAACATTTAGTTCAGTCATCTTCTTTTCTGTTCTCATTAACGGAACCGGACAAGCTTCTCCCATGCAATCAAGTGTAAATTCAGACATTTAAAAAACCACCTTTATATTTTTTTGAATTACTGTTAGTGAAAATATTCACGTAATAACTTAAACTAATCTGCGCTTCCCATCTTTTTCTCTTGCCATTTAACTGCAGCGATGTACAACAGAAGAATTATCAGGAACTGAACAACCAGTGCTCCAAGCCAACCGAATACATCAGGCAAAAATACAGTTGGTGCATCCTTTATAACGTTAGCTCTCCACCACCCCATATCATGTGATCCCCAAAGTGAACCAATGACAAAGAATACAAGCGACAGCATCTGCATCGTGAACCCTTCACCTACACGCATCAATGTACCCGAAGCGCAACCACCTGCAATAACCATGCCAATTCCGAATAATACAGCGCCAATGATCAAAGCCAAGCTGATCTGACCCACATTATCCATCCCAGGAATCGGCTTACCTTCCAGAAACGCTGGGTACTTAATCGCTGTAAATCCGATGGTTGCAAGGGAAAAAGCAATCAGAACCGCTCTTGTAACTGATGTGCTGCCTGTAATACAGGGATCTCTTAGTGATGCAGTAAAGCAGAAACGTGATCTTTGCAAAATAACGCCAAACGAAATACCGAAAAGCAGGTAGACAACCATTTTATCGTGGGAATGGTCTAGGAAAAAACCAAACCCAATAATGAGAGCTGTGACCAGCAACGCGATGGGCAACTGACTCTTTTTAGGTTTTCTTGGAGCTCTGGTTCGGGTTGATCTCGTTTCGGGACTTACGGTTTGCCCCATAGTCTAACACCTCCATCGTTTTTATGTAATTGACTATGTGAAAATAGTAACACACTTATTTGAGCTGTAGTTATCGGCTTTCTTTATGCTGTATAAGTGTTACTAATGGCACAGATGGAGCGCAATCAAGTATGCTATAGTGTGCACTAACAGCGGACAACAGGAGGAATAAGTATGAATATGGAAACGCTTAAATTCTTTTTAGATATTGCAACGTTAAAGAGCATTTCTAAAGCCGCTCAGAAATCTCATATCACCCAATCCGCACTTAGTCAGCAGTTGAAATCCTGGGAGAGTACCTTAGGGTCTGAGCTTTTTGTGCGAAGCAACAAAGGGGCCAGCCTAACCGAAGCAGGAATTATTGTAGAGAAATATGCGGGGCAAATCATCAAATTGTATGATGATATGGTCACAGAGATCAATCATTTACAGCCAACACAACATGAGCTGTCTATTTATGCGATTCCAGAAGTCTGTAATTATGCCCTGCCATGTACCTTATATGAGGTAAAAAAACATTTTCCCAATTGCCATATTACTCTAAACGAAGGGGCATCGTCACTAGTAGAAGAACGTTTGCTTCTTGAAGAAGGTGATATCGGGTTTATTTCCGGTCCCTCTCCAAAATCAGAATTAAGCTCACATATGGTATTTTCTGATCAAGTTATGTTGGTGGCAAGCCATACGACCGTTTGTCCTGATAAAATCACACTGAATGAGCTCCCCAATTATCCTTTAATCTGGTCCTCACAGCTTCACTGTGTGCAAAGAGCTTTGAATACCGTGTCAGTGGGCGAGCTTAAATTAAATATACTATTTAATCTAGACTCTCTTGAGGCGGTAAAGCTTGCTGCCATTAGAGGGCATGGTCTCGCCTTTCTCCCTTATATGTCCATAAAAAAAGAGTTGTATAGTAAACAACTCAAGATCATTCCTATTGATCAGTTCCAGGTCAATAACGATGTCTACATGATAAAGAAACAAAATCAGCGCTGTGACAACGATACGAAACAATTAGTTCGATATATTGAAAAGACTTTAATAGATACTTTGTGTTGAGCTTAAGCCTCAATCGTAATTTCCCATACTCCATTAAACACTTCTTGAATGGAACAGTTTAAATTTGAACCACGACAGTAATCCGTGATAGAAACTTTCGCGCAGCTATGATCAGTGACTAGCATTACCTTTTCACCCTTCTGAATAGCTTTTTGATGTTTTTTTAACATGAGTACAGGTACTGGACAGATTTCACCCAGACAATCAATTTCTATCATGATGCTGCCTCCATTCCATAGATCATTAAACCTCTAGTAATGACCCAGCATAATCTTCTTCACAAAAGGGGTTAATGCAAGGCAGTTTAATTGTTTAATTTCTATCCACTCTGCCCCATCAGAGTCTAGTCCGTCCCCATCGGTCTTAAGCTCAAAGCTCACATCTAGCAAGGAAACATTATAAATGATGCCTATATGGTGTAACTCTTCTAACTGGGTATCATTGTATGGATAAACTAACGTATAGGAAATGGAATCATGAAGCAATCCTTTTAAACTTGTAATTCCGGTCTCTTCCCAAAACTCCCTCTTAAGGGTCTCATAAGGTACCTCTCCAAACTCTATAGATCCACCTGGAAAGTCCCACTTTCCCGTATGAGGGCCTCTTGCTTTCTTAATTAGTAATACTTTATCGTTCTTCACTAAGACTCCATACACTCCAAGCTGAGTATATTTTATCATTTCCATAAATCCACCTCCCCCACAAACACCGCAGTTCCAGAAATAAAAACATCCATTCTATCAGAATCTAATCGATACACTTCTACATTTACTTTCCCATCTCTACCGATTTCTTGTCCTTGTTCTACATCAAATTGGATCGAGTCCATATGCGGATCAATATATTTCAAATAATAAGCCCCCATAACTCCCGATGCTGTACCTGTTACTGGATCCTCGACGGTTTCCGAAAAAGGCGATGAGAAATGTCTAGCGTGCATTAAAGCGTGCGGATCAAGCGTTTGGAGTGAAAATGGGTGTACAGATGCTTTTGGAAGCTGCGTTAAAATGTCTGGAAACAATGAATTTATCGGCTTCATTTTATTAAAGCTATCTATACTCTTAATTGGGACTAATAGAGTCCATGCGCCAGTACTGCCATAAACAATAGGTTTACCTTCTTCTAATTCATCCACATGTAATCCTAAGGCGTGCGCAAGCTTAACCCTATCACCGTCAAATTCAATAAACTCCGGTTGATCTTGCTTCATTTTTATTAGTAAGTGATTATTGTTGTCCATACTGAATTGGATGGGTAGCACACCCACATTTGTTTCGATCTTTACCGAGCTAGCCTCTCCAAGGATACTTTTTGTTTTCAAAGCAAATAAAGATGCCATTGTAGCATGTCCACAAAGATTGATCTCATGGCCAGGAGTATAATATTTAAGCCTTAAATCAGCTACATCTGATGAGATTACAAAAACTGTTTCGTTAAAACCGACTTTATGAGCTATTGATTGCATTTCACTTTCGCTTAAATGATCAGCTTCTAACACTACTCCCGCAGGATTCCCTTTGTTCGGATAAGGAGAAAAAGCATCATAATGAAGGACTTTGACATTGTTCACTGATCTGTCTCCTTTATGTAGATTGAATATAGACTGACTAAGTGAGAAACTCTGCTGTGAAAATCTCTATTTCGCTTAAAACTTCTTGGCGGTTAGATATCGCATTACATATATAAAAACGGTCTTTATTGTGCTCATGAAACTGTTTAATTACATTAGGCTGCTGATCGAAGAATTCTTTATGAAGAGCTTCACAATCAATTTCAGGATGAGTATCATGAAGTTCCTTGAGTTCAAATACAAGGGCGGCTTTTTTGCGCTGGATTATTTCACAGACCACATCTTTTGCGTATATACCGTGAGTTAATAAGATTCTTAATGCTGAAAGGTCATTGGCTTTTTCCTGTGAAATCTTAATTAATTCTGCTTGTATCTGTAGGATTTGTACCGTATTCCAATGATTAATTAATACTTCAAAAATCCAGTACACCCATTCTTGATCTTCGCTGTGTTGATTTAGTACATCTTTAACATATGGAATCATCGGATCCCCTATTTCAAGTAAAAAATCAGCTATTTCCCCCGCGCCTGGCCAATTCCTATCTTGTATCCATTCAAGTAAACCCGGCAATATGCTTTTCACACGTGGATATCCTAAACGTATGACTGTTTCAGCCGCTCCATCCCAATATTCTTTTGAAATAGGCTGTAATAATAAATGAAGATCTTCATCCCTTATGTATTGTAACTTCTTCATTGCTTCTTCCTTTTCATCTTCGGGCGTGCCCCAGGATAACTTTTTGATTACATTAGATACATTTTCCATTACATCCACCTTCTCGTCATCATTTCGTCATCACTGCAAGCTTCATGGATAACCTAATTGGTAGCGCAGCATTTCCCATCTGGTTCAAATCCCCCACCATAAATAAATCTTTAACCGGTTAATAAAAGGCAAAAGACCCTGTCACCCAAAGGCATACGGATAACTCTAAACCATTGATTTCTTTCGTTTCATTATCCATATTATTAATAACACAATAATTAAAGACCCTAGTATAGAAATCCAGATCGTTTTACTTTCCAATTGACCATTGGCATATTGACCTTTATTAATGGCTTTGACAAATTCAGCTTCGTGGGTCTTAATGGCAATGATTTCTTTTGGATCAATATTCTTAATTGAATAATATGGTGTGCCCTTAGGGTAAGTATTTGAAAAGTTGCCGCTATACGTTCCTTCGTGGTCTGAATATCGTTTTACTTGCCCTATCTTCTTGTCAATTTCATTCGATGGGATGAGTTCGTCGTCTGATATTTCATAAATATCACCTGCGTAAACAACAAAAGAATAAGCCCAGTCCGCGTTCATAGAGCGCATTGGCATTAAAGCAACAATGGTTAAAATTACAATAACGAACTTCTTCATTACAACCTCCTCTATCTACGAGATTCAATTGATTCAATTGCTTTATAGAGTTCATTAATGCTCCACCTTTATTTAATCCTTCAATAAGTTCCGCTATGCCTGATTTTCCTACGACCCAAACCATCTAGCAACTTATAAATAGGCGATCTCATCAAAACATGGAGTTCTACGATAATGCCAAAAAGCCCCCTTCAGATTTCTCATTTTAGACGGAGGCTTGAGTTTAATCTTCATTCTTATTGGTGTTAGAGTGTGAAATAAGCTTTTTCCATTTACGAATCTTCGAACGAAAAGTCTTAAACGGTGCTACTGAATTAATATGAATCCATTTGACCATCGGCCATCTTGGATTGTTTCCTGTCCATTTCCGCACGCCTTGCGTAAAAAGTTCTTCATCACTTAAAGAATCAATCCAGTTCTGCCATTGTTGTTCTGTCTCTTTCAATAAAGATCTTAATTCGGCTAATGAGTTAATGGCATAGGTATGATAAAACGTTTGATATAATCCGCCAAGGTGATTCCATTTATAGTCCGGTGAAGGCATAATGACAGTTAACCCTGCTTTTTCATCCCTATCCCATTTCATCACTAGGTTTAGCCATCCCAATTGATAGGCAAGAATTTCTGCAGGAGTACGATCGACGCCTTCCATACGAGTGTCTTTTTGAGCATTCTCAATGCCTTCAAATTCAAGATCGAGAGATAGATAGGCAGTATGTATAGCATTTTTCAATGCCTCTTTAGATGGGTAGTCGTGTGTAGACATCATAACTCTCCTTTATGAACCAGCACTAAATCACTTTATAAAGGTATTTTTTACACGCTCTGATTTAATAAAATACGCAATCCAAATTGCACTCGCCATCACAGGTCTAATAATATTCCGGAGTGACTTTCCAGTTTCAAGTTCTCTTACAAGAGGAATTTGTATAAGAAGTACGTAATCAATGATTCCGACTAAGGGTACCAGCACATAAAAAATAATTAATAATCGAGGTAATATCGATTTCTTCCCATAGAAATTAATTAGTATGTATACACTGAAAATCAATATAGCTAGAGTAAATACTATTTCAAAAACAACGGTAGCTCCCCATAAAGGATGATAAAATTCTGATTCGTTTGATGTTAAAGCAGTCCAGACTTCAGTGTCAAACATCATAGAAGTATTCTGGAAAAACTGCATGATCTGAATGACAATCGTCCCATAAAGACCAATCTGAACAAGGATTAGCCATCCCCCAAGTCCTGACACTCCTAAAGGTTTGTAATCTTTTTTCTCTTCGATTATCTTTGTTTCCACGACAACGCTCCCTATTTTTACATCTAATGGATTATCAAAGGTTTCCTTATAAAGTTATATTCTCACCCACAACAATACACTTACTGTCACTACCATGCCCGATCTCGTTCGTCTTCACGATAGGAATCCAGCTGATCTCCTTCAAATACGTTTCAACGATTGAAAATTCATTATAGCTCTCAAGCTCAGTAAACGACCCAAGAATCACTCCAGCACATTTTTCAAAAGTTCTAACTTGCTGAAGCTGAGCAAATAAGGAGACGATTTTGTTAGCTCTACCACTTAAACTCTCTAAGAATAAAATCTTGTTCGAAGGGTCTGGAAAATAACTTGTTCCTGCCAGCTTCAAGAAACATCGAATATTCCCGCCAATTACAATCCCACTCATTTGGTTCCCACGGACCCAATGAAAGTCGAAATCGTAAAGATCGTTATGTCCTTCGAAAAATGTGCGATAAAAAGCAGCTTGCTGCTCCGCCCCATCAGAAGATACGAGATTCATCAACTGATAATGATAGGATCTTGAATTACTTTGCGTATATAATGCGTTTAAAATGACTGACAAATCACTCATTCCGTAAAAAGGCTTTGGATGTAATCGAATAATATTGTAGTCTATATACTCCAAGATCTGGTTCGCAGAATCCCCACCTGAAATATCAAAAATTGCATTGATTTCCTCATTTTTAAATAGACGATTCAGCTCCCATGCTCTTTCCTTAGGGCTCCCACTGAAATAACTATCTCTTCTAAACAAGGTGTTGGACATTACTACCTCTAGCCCAAACGAATTCATAATTCTAATTAATTCTTCTACTTTAGGCAGGTTCTCTACTCTCACACCATCAGAACAAGCGATAAGTCCCACTTTATTCCCACGAGTGAGCTTTAAAGCTATACTCATCTCAGTTCTTCCTCTCATTTCTAATATAACCGGTTCTCATAGCTATCCTTTAATGACTTGGATACATCATCTTGAGAGAGCCCCAGTTTTTTTGCATGCTCTGCTATGATTACCGAGGGTTTAGGCAGCATTTCTTTCAATGGCCAATACGTATTGTCCCATAGATGTGATCTCTTAAAAGCTTTAGCACAATGCATATAACATTCTTCCACTTCAACAGCAATGCCCAATCTTGGTAGTTTACCTTGAGCCTCCATATGAACCAATATTTCAGGATCTTTAATAATCCTTGCATGCCCATTTATTCTTAAGGTCTCTTCCAGTCCGGGAATAATAAAAATCAAGCCTACTTTAGGGTTGGAGATGATGTTACGCAAAGAATCAAAACGCCGATTTCCAGGGCGCTCAGGAATTACTAAATGTTTGTCATTTAACACATATACAAAACCTGCAGCATCCCCACGTGGAGATACATCACAATAGCCAGAAGAATCACTTGTTGCTATAAAGAGTATTGGTGATTTGGAAATATAATCTCGGCAATGGTGATCGATGAAGGTTATACTCTTGTTATTTACCAATTCACTGGGATATCCATACATTGATCTTAATTCTTCTTCAGAGTCTATAACTTCTTTGAAAATATTATGGTGCATCTTTCTCCCTCCTACTTTCGCAGTTTAAAAACCAAAAAATCGCTGCAGCGAAAATCCTCCTCAAATGACGGATACTTCTCAATCATTTCAGCAGATGGCTTCGGCTCAATCATTTCTTCGATTTGAAAACCAGCCCGCACAATCGTATTTACATAACTGGATAACGTCCTATGAAAAATCAGAAACTTTTCCTCTTGATCTATAGGGAAGTTTTGATTATAAGTGCCCTCGAAGAAATAATTATCCACTTTCCAATACAGCTTTTCTCCGGTATCCGACTTCACCCATCCGCTGCCAGGGGTTACAAAGCAAGGATGTGGAATTGAGAATATAAATGTCCCACCATCAACTAACAATCGGTTCATTTCATGAATCGCCATCTCATAATCGGATAAATCATGAAGCACCATATTGGAAACGATGAGATCAAAGCTCTTATTTTGGAGAAAGCTAAGCTCTTCACAATTCCCATGTCTAAAAGTAATCTTTAAGTCTTCCTGTGATTTACTCGTAGCCAGCTGAATCATGTTCTGCGAATAATCAACGCCAGTTACTGAAGCCCCTGCTTTAGCTATCATTCTGCTTAAATACCCTTCACCGCAACCTGCATCTAACACCTTCTTATTTTCAACAGAACCCATGAGCCTGATTAAGGCTGGATTCAAGAAAACTTCTCGATGAATATCCCCAGTTTCACCATACGAAGATGAGATCAGTTCTGCGTATTTATCCCATCTTTTTATAGCATCTGTACTGTTCAGTTCACTTTTCATTTGATCACCTGTAGATTTCTGAAATAATCCATTTTACTATCGATAAATCCATTGTCAAAGTCAGCTTGACCAATCAATTCACCTTCACTGAAACATAAAGCAAACAGCCAAAGCTGTCTAAGCGCAACGAATATAGGAACAGCACTAATATCATTGTCACTAAGATCTCTTAAACTCTTATATCCATTTAAAAATGCTGCCCATAACTGTTCAACTTCATCTTTATTATGGCCACTATGAATCTCTCTTGCCAATCTAAACTCGGCGATATCATAGGCTCTCCATCCGTAACCACAAATATCGAAATCATAATGTGTTAGCTTACTCTCGTCAGTGAAAGCCACATTCGTATTCCCATGCAAATCACCATGGCAGATACCCCAGTCTAAACCCGCTTCCAGATTCTTTTCCAACTCCGCTTTTAATCGCATTACTAGGTCATACAAGAATTGATAATCCTCTTGTCGATGTTTCATATATTGTTTGATCGTATGAAGAGGTTTCTCAATTAAATGTTCAAAATCTAGTGTGCCCCTCACATGTTCACTCTTAAAATTATCTGTAGCTTTGTGGATTTGTGCAACTGCCTGACCAAATAAGTAACTGTCTTCTACAGCATGAATAGGCTTTTCATTTCCTTCAGCATAACTAAACATAACGCCATACTTCACACCCTCAGGCACCAGAATTTCATTAATCATGATCCCATCTTTTCGAGGAATAGGAATGGAGACGTTTACACCTTTTTCTTGCAAATCGTTCAATAACTCTAATTCAAAATCAATCTCCGATTTACTCCGTCTATCCGCTCGATAAACACGAAAGATGTATTTTTCCAATACCGTCTCTAAGATGTATGTATCGTTCATGCCTCTAAGAAAATACTGCAGCTGTACTGGTTCTGGAATTTCATAATGTTCTTTAATATGTAATAATAATGCATCTGTTGCTAACAGTGAGTATGTAATAGGAAAAAAATTCAAGTATATCCCATCCCTTTAGGTATTTGATAGTAACACTTACACAATACCATATATAGGTAGTTGAATCATTTCCTTCTTATATTGACGAAACCAATGTATGGTAATATAAGTATAATAATACAGGATTAAATACATGGGGGTGCTCGAATGCGTAAATCACCGTTGATATTGAGTATAATTTTATTATCCCTAACGTTAATTATGGGCTGTAGCTCAGAAGTGGATGATGCCACTAAAGCCGCTGAGAAGTACAAAAATGTGGAATATACCGTTAAGGTTACTGAGAATTTATTTTCCGAAGAATCCATTCTAGCGCGAAATGAAGAAATGAAACCCTATTTTACGGAATACTATACTGAAAAAGCGATTGGGAGCCGAATCACAACTATCCCTTACAATATCGCTAATAAACAAAAGCTTTCTTTAAAACCAGATCACCTAAAGTTCACCCTTTCCGAACAAAAGAAAGATATTGTTGAGTTAAAATATACTTGTGATCTGGTTTTGTTGGATAAGGATGACAAAGAAAGTAAACGTGTCCCTTTAGAGGGAATACTGACTATGTTTGATGTGGATGGTCAATGGTTAGTGCAAGGAGATCGTTTTGACTCAGAGGCTTTAATGAAATTGATTTATGACTAAACCTTCTTATTTTGAAAAAAAGAGGGTGTCCCAAGGTTCCTTTTTTTATGATTTTAGAAGATTTGTAGAAACTTTACCCGCTTAAATAGCGGAGAGAACGGACTGATTGTGGAAAAGCGTCAGCGGTCGCCTTGGTCTCCGGATTTTCACCGCGCTTAGGGAAATGAAAAAAATTTGGAGAGCACAGCGATTGGAACAACGATCCGTTCGCGAATATAGATATTACCCCGATTTTTAGGGAGGAATTCCCTGATTCCATTCATTTAGAGCAATTATCGGCTATTTTCAGGGAGGTTTT
>NZ_NFUX01000071.1:0-37267 GCF_002264385.1 Paenibacillus sp. VTT E-133280 | reverse complement strand
ATAACGTGAAACTTATACTTTCTTATATTTTAAGAGAAAAAACGGTTGTCATCCTAAAAGGACGACAACCGTTTCTTTGTGTACTGAGGATTGATGTTTAGGCAGGCTGGAAGAGTACGCGGTACTCCCCGTATCCTTCCTTCTCCAAATCCTCTTTCGGGACAAATCTTAGCGCCGCCGAATTTATGCAGTAGCGCAAACCGTTTTCTCCGGGACCATCGTCGAAGACGTGGCCTAGATGGGAATCCGCTACTTTGCTGCGAACTTCAGTGCGGACCATCAAATGACTGAGATCCGTCTTTTCCTTCACAGCATAGTCCCGGATGGGACGAGTAAAGCTTGGCCAGCCGCAACCGGAATCGTATTTATCCTGCGAGCTGAATAACGGTTCGCCAGATACGATGTCTACATAAATACCATCTCCATGGTGATCCCAAAAATCATTCCGGAAAGGAGATTCTGTAGCACTGTTCTGAGTGACTTCATATTGAAGAGGCGTTAACCGTTCTTTCAAACTTTGTTTGTCCTCTTTATGTGTCCAGTGGGTTTCTATAAAATCCTCTCGTCCAGAACCTTTGCGATAACGTTTGTAGTGGCCTGGATTCTTATGATGGTAGCCTTGATGATATTCTTCGGCTGGATAGAAGGTGGATGCCGGGAGAATCGGGGTTACGATAGGACTTGAGAACCGACCGCTTGCTTGAAGAGCTGCCTTGGAAGCTTCTGCTTGTTCTTTTTGTTCCTCCGAATGGGTAAAGATTGCTGTACCGTAAGAAGTCCCGCGATCATGGAATTGTCCACCTGCATCGGTAGGGTCAATTTGCTGCCAGAACAGCTCAAGTAACTTGCTATAAGGGAAAATATCTGGGTTAAACGTAATTTGTACAGCTTCAACATGTCCTGTCGTTTCAGAACAAACCTCTTCATAGGTTGGGTTCACTGTATGTCCGCCGGTATAGCCAGAGACGACACTAATGATTCCTGGCAATTCTTCGAACGGCGAGACCATGCACCAGAAGCATCCACCTGCAAAGGTTGCTTTTTCCGTCTTGGTATTTATATGGTTAGTCTGATGTTCACTCATTGATATCCCTCCATTCACATAATGCAATTAAATAGATCACAATTTAATTATAAAGCAAATACTAACTGCCTGCCAGTTTGTAACCGATAAGTTCTTTCGCTATCTGTTATTCTTCGCTTCTTGAGCGCGCGGACGCAAGCTCAGTCCGGTAATAATTAGCACAGCGGCATAGGCGATGATGGCAATAATCGCACTTACAGGGTCCTGGAACAGATGATCCCCGAGGAAAGCGTATAATGCAATCCCTGGTATTTTTCCAATGCCGGAAGCTGCAATATAGCTCCAAAAAGGCAGTCCAGCAGCTCCAGCGTAGATGTTAACCGCTGTTTGGGGAATGATTGGCACGAGTCGTGCTAGGACAATCGAAGCGAAAGGTCGCCGCTCAATGCCTACTGTGAACTTTTCGAGTGCGGGAATGGAGGCTAAATAAGCTCTAGCTTGGCTTTGAAATAAGTACTTCACAATTCCAAACAGGATTGCGGCAGCCAAATTAGTAGCTAGCCAGCAAATCAAGGCTCCTACTAAACTTCCGTATGCATAACCGAAGAATCCGATGACAGCTTTATAAGGGACAACTGGAAACAAGGCCAGTAAAGTTGCAATCCCTATGGAACTGAAAAGATTATGATCCTCTTTCATCCAGCTTAGGATGTCATATCTGTAGATAAACGCAAGGATTGTACCCGAAACATAAAGAACAATCGAGAACCATTTCTTCATAGATAATATGCCCCTTCTTCCACTCATTCATCTCATCATACGGGATATGAAGTAAATATTGAAGCAAAGATCAATTGTCAGAGAATGAGAAGCAGGTATAATAGCATTTGTAGAGAACAAAGAGAAAAGATCGAGATATTGAAATGTTAGAGGGGGATGGATCAGTGATTGTACCTGAACGTAAAAGAGTCGCCATAATAGGAATCGGCAATATCGCCCGTAAAGTATATTTGCCATTGCTCTCTCAGCATGATTATGCCGAGGTAGTTGGTGTTCTCAGCCATTCATCGACAACGGTGGAGCAGGCTGTTCATACCTATCGTTTTCCTAAAGGGACGACGAATCTGGAAGAGCTGTTATCTTGGGATCTGGATGCAGTATTTGTACATAGCCCAACAACTACTCATTATGATATAGTAACAAAATGTCTCGGACGTGGGATTTCGGTATATGTAGATAAACCACTTTCTTATGATCTTGAAGAGTCCAGAAGGATGGCAGAGCTAGCACAAGATAAAGGGCTTTTGCTGGGAGTGGGCTTTAACCGCCGGTTTGCCCCTATGTATGTCACCGCCAAGCAATGGCTGGAGGAAGTCGGTGGAATTAGCCACTGCAGTGCGATTAAACATCGAACGAAGCTACAGACAAGCACCAGCCGCGAAACCGTGCATGATGATCTTATCCATATGCTTGATTTGCTGTTGTGGTTATGTGGAGATCAGTATGAACTGCTTCGTAGTCATCTTCAATCTAGTGGAGATGGTCGTCTGCTACAGGCATCTGGAATGCTAGCCTGGAAACATAGTGCAGTAGGGATGTACAGTATGGTTCGTGAAGCCGGTGTGGATTTGGAGAAGCTTGAGCTGCACGGAAATGGTAGATCGGTGGAAGTAGTGGATCTAGACAAGGCCATTCTTTTTGAAAAAGATACCTTACCGCATATTCAAGGCTTTGGAAGCTGGGATACTGTACTGGATAGAAGAGGTTTTAGTGGAGTGGTGAATAATTTTCTTTGCAACATAAATACACCGGAGCTATGCAGCATTGCTGCTTCAGCGGTACTGCCTAGTCATATGCTGGCGGCACAGCTTGCTGAATGAGGTCTCTGAGAAAGGAGAAGAATATATGGAGGATAACCGTAAATTAGTGGAGGAACAGATCATCGAAAGCTATAAGCGCGAAGAAGAGATGATGATTCTTGTATTCGCTCAGTGGTGTGTGAATAATGGACTTGATCCACATGCGCTATACTTGCAGGCTTATCCGCAGCAGGAAGGGAATGAAGCCTTGCGTCAGGCACTTGCCCTCACGGTTTCCGCAGAGGAAGCGGGAGACATTTCTGATGACACCGTTCTGGGTGTACTTTCACTTTTTGGAAATGATGACTTGGCACAAATCGTAACTGAAGCGATTGCTCAAAGGGGATCTAAAGGACCTGTGGGGGATTGACATTGGGGATATAATAATAGAGTCAGATGAACTTTTTTCGGTAAACGATGTTCATCATGGTTAAAATGTGTTAATATTATATATACTAACTAATAGTAAGTTTCGCAAGTGAGAGGTGAGAACAATGGAAGAACATCAATTTGCGATGTGTCCCAGATTTGAAACAGCCTTCTCTTTCTTAGGCAAACGTTGGAATGGACTTATTATTCAGACATTGATGAGTGGACCGAAGCGGTTTAAAGATATCTCCGGCCTCATTCCTTCAATGAGCGATAAGATGCTGTCCGAGCGGATGAAGGATTTGGAAGGTGAGGGTATCCTGGTTAGGCATGTATACCCAGAAACACCCGTACGTATTGAGTACGAATTAACAGACAAAGGCCGTGCGTTGCAGCCTGTTATGCAGCAGATTCAGTCTTGGGCTGAGAGCTGGGTTGACTAAAATTCACAGTAATGTTGTGGCCCTTTTTCCGAAATGGTGGAAAAGGGGCTTTTCAATTTCTAAATATTAGACAGTGACAGTTGTGTTCCAATCCTTTATGCTTGAAAAAAACTTGCACAGTTTAAAAATAATTGTAATATAATAGAAAAACATTGTATGATCCTTGAATGGAAGCGCTCGCGTATTGGTTTTTGCTCAAATCTACTCAGCTGGAGTACAGGCATAGCAAAACTGTTAGGAGGCGAGGGAGATGAAGACGAAGACGACCCTATTTTCCCGGGAAATAACGTATGGAAAAAAGGATGTTGCTGAGCTAGAGAATGCTTCTATCAAAGTACAGCTCATCTATGACAAGACGTTGTTCATGCTGCATAGCCATCTTCCTGATTCCTTATGGGATGCGTGGATTGGCGTGCCTTACAGTATTATCTCTTCACTCTACAAAGGAAACAATGATAGTGGGACTATTTTTCAAAAATGGATTCAAAGTCCGACCGGCTGGAAGTGTATTGGTTGTGAACGGCACTGTCTGGAGTCCACGGAACCTCCACAAGATGTGAATGCGGCGAATCATGGGCGACAATATAAGTTTCATAACGGCATTCGCCAGAGTATGGTACTTCAAGCCTTAATTTGGTCCATGTACGAGAATATCGTATTATTCAAACCCTTTTTAGGCGATGAGCCTTTTTTTGACGATGATGATTTGCATACGATATCCTCTTATTTCGTTCCAACTTATCTGAATGAGTTCCACCTTATTGAGCGGTCTAAGCCATGTAAAGAATACAAAGATCAGAATATACGAGTCTTTCAGGAATGGATTTCCGCACCAGATCTTGTCCTCAAATGGAATGGTGGCTTGACGGAAGGCAGATGGATGACCGGTGTTTATATGGATCACTCCCGTTTTGCTGGATTGGGACCTTATTTGAAGGATTCAAAGGGACAGCGGACGTATATGCAGGCTTATGTGCAATAAAGTGAGTTGAAAAAGCACCTTTGTAGGCAAAGGTGCTTTTTTGCGCTTACTATGTATGTACATTCTCCAATCTCGTTCAAAAATAAGATACAATTTCCGTGCGTACAATCACAAGTCAAAGTTCCTTTCAGGGTTAAGGTGAAGAAGTGGATAAGATTTATTCAGAACCTAATCCCATAACCCAAGGAGGAGCTATAATGGAAACTAAACAACTTAATGATAGTATTTCGGATTCGAAACAAGCAGAATCGGTACAGGCTGGGTTTACCCCAGATGCACTGGTGAGGGATATTGTATTGCAATTCCCTAAAGCGGCAGATTATTTTAAAGCAAAACGGATTGATTTTTGTTGCGGTGGAGCTAAACCACTTGCTGAAGCAGCAGCTGAGCGTGGTCTGGATCACGAGATAATCATCGGTGATCTAAACAAGCTGTTCCAAGAGTATCCAGTACCCCAAGAGGAAATCGCTTGGAATACTGCATCCTCAGAAGAGTTAATTGCCCATATTATTAACAAACACCATCGTTATCTTCGTGAAGAGCTACCCCTCATTAGCCAAAATGTAACTAAGGTGTATCGAGTGCATGGTGGGGATTCTCCCCATTTGGTGGAATTATATAACTTGTTCAACACACTTAAGGAAGACTTACTTGAGCATACGGCTAAAGAAGAAGAAGATGAGTTTCCTAAGCTGTTGACATACGCTGCTAATCCTAGTGAAGAAGGCCTGACATCGCTTCGTGAGTCATTGTCTGAGCTGGAGAGTGAGCATGATGGTGCGGGCGATATTTTGAGAAAAATACGTAGTGTTACAGATGATTTCACTCCACCGGCGCATGCTTGCACGACCTATCGATTGACATATGCCCGGCTGGAAGAGCTGGAGAGTATGACTTTTGAACACGTACATTTGGAGAATAATATATTGTTCCCTAGGTTTCAGTGAAGATGAATAGTGTTCTAAAGAGTCCCTTAGGGGGCTTTTTTATTTGAGAACATGGCTTGTTTAAGTTATCCTTAAAAAGACAGTATACATAACTTTACAAGCCTGAGACGCTATATGGTCATTAGGCGGGACAAGGCGGTGTCAGGATGCCCATACGATCTTTGTGGAAATTGATGCTAGGTTTAGTCATCGGATTCACAATAGGTGGATGCTCTACTAACAATGACGGCAATAGTAATGCTAATAATGGTGCGGCAGGATTAGAGGGACCGACAATATCGATAAGGGTTGGAGATAATGAACTGCTTACTAAACCATCGGACAGGTTACTTAGCGGGAGTTATAGAAATGGAATATCGCTCATGGAGCTCCTGAAAGGTAGTAATATTGCCACATTTGCTGAGGATAACTCAAGCATTCTTTCGGTAAAGGATTTTTCGCTAGAGTCGGGATTGGTTTGGGAGCTTCAGATGGGCGGTCAAATCATTGGGAATGCGGATTGGAATAATACTGTAGGGTATGATTCACAGCTAGTCTTCACCGCGAAGTCGAAGGATCATCAAGCACCACTTCAAACAGTAAGGCTGACCTTGAACGGTGGAAGTGTAGAAGTAGACCTGCATCATACGTATATTATGTTATTTAAAGAAGATTTAACCGTAAGAGATTTGCTCAAAAGCTGTAGTAGGGTACAATTGGCGGATGATAATAAAAAGGTGCTTTCCGTCAATGATTATACCCCTCTAAGTAATGAAGAATGGAAGCTGAAGGTGAACGGAAAACAACTACTCGATGATGGAATGGATATGAAGCTCAGGGCTCAAGATGAATTGGAGATTTTATTGACTTTACGCTAAAAATCGTACATTAAGCCAGATTAACGGTTGTTCAGAATCGTTAATCTGGCTTTTTATGTGGAAAAGATATCTAACAATTATCAGCACACTAAAGTGTGAAAATATTCACAATTAAAGTGACTGCAATCACAATGATGACTTGAATTTGAAACGTATAATTCCAATATGTAGAAGAGAGATTGATCAGGTATTCATAAGCTTGAGGAGGCACCTAACCATGACAACGATAAGAGAAAAACTAGTATTAGTCGGCAACGGTATGGCAGGCATAGGTACGATTGAGCAGATATTGAAGCTGGGTGGAGCTTATGACATTACGGTTTTTGGAAGTGAACCTCATCCCAATTACAATCGGATCATGTTGTCTTATGTTCTTGAAGGAAGTAAGACCCTTAATGATATCATCCTAAACGACTGGAATTGGTATGAAGACAATAATATAACTCTACACACGGGAACAACGGTGACACGAATTGATGAAGGCTCGAAGCAAGTGGTTACGGATAACGGGAAGATAGTCCCCTATGACAAGGTAATTATTGCGACAGGTTCGAATTCGTTTATTCTACCTGTAACTGGCAGTGATAAAGAGGGCGTTGTAGGATTCCGGGATATTTCAGACTGTGATGCGATGCTGTCAGCGGCCAAGCAATACAGCAAAGCAGCTGTTATCGGCGGGGGGTTACTTGGGCTGGAAGCGGCAAAAGGTCTTGTGAACCTAGGCATGGACGTTACCGTAGTTCATTTGATGGAAGATCTGATGGAGCGTCAGCTTGATCGGAATGCCTCCTCGATGCTTCAAGCTGAGCTGGAGCGTCAAGGTGTGAAATTTGCTATGGGCAAACAAACGGTGGAATTGACCGGGGAACAGAGAGTTAGTGGATTGCGCTTCAGCGATGGCAGTATGCTTACAGCGGATTTTGTGGTAATGGCTGTTGGAATCAAACCGAACGTGACGTTGGCAAAAGAAAGCGGAATCTCCGTAAATCGTGGGATCGTGGTGGATGATCATTTGCAAACCTCGATGCAGAATGTTTATTCCATCGGCGAATGTGCCGAGCATCGCGGTATGTGTTACGGGCTGGTGGCTCCATTATTTGAACAAGGCATGGTTCTAGCTAAACATTTATGTGGTAGCAATACCAAGCCTTATGAAGGTTCGATTGTCTCCACGAAGCTTAAAATATCTGGGGTGGATGTATTTTCAGCGGGTGAGTTTTTGGATTCCTCTGATCACAC
The DNA here is from genome assembly GCF_002264385.1 of Paenibacillus sp. VTT E-133280. Lineage (NCBI taxonomy): Bacteria > Bacillati > Bacillota > Bacilli > Caryophanales > Paenibacillaceae > Paenibacillus > Paenibacillus sp. VTT E-133280. The sequence goes on along the minus strand of NZ_NFUX01000071.1, from coordinate 29,547 downwards.
GGTGATCTCAAACAAAGATGAATGGAAGAGAACCTATAAGAAAATTCTGCTCAAAAATAATGTGATTGTCGGTGCAGTATTGTTCGGTGATGTGACGGAGTCCGCCAATTTGCAAAAGCTAGTAAAACAAAGCGCGATAATGACCGATGAAATTTATACAGAAGTCATGGGAACGGGCTGCTGCGGTGGCGGAGCAAAGAAGAGTACATCCGTAGAAGCTATGGCGGACGAAGAAATTGTCTGCGGCTGTAACGGTGTAACTAAAAAAGCGATCGTAGATGCTGTTACTGAACATGGTTTTACTACTGTGGATGAGATCAAAGCATGTACTGGCGCTACTCGCTCTTGTGGTGGTTGCAAACCCGTAGTAGAACAAATCCTGCAATTTGTCTTAGGTGACAGTTTCCAGCAAGCTGCTAAGCAAGGTATTTGTGGGTGCACAACGCTTAACCGTGATGAAATTGTTGCTGAAATCACAGCTAAAGGTCTTAAAACAACAAAAGAGGTCATGAATGTACTCGGATGGAAACAAGAGGAAGGCTGCTCCAAGTGTCGTCCGGCAATTAACTATTATCTAGGAATGATGAACCCTGATACCCATCAGGATGAGAAAGAATCCCGATTTGTAAATGAAAGAATGGGTGCAAATATTCAAAAAGATGGAACCTACACCGTGATACCACGCATGTATGGTGGGGTAACAACACCGGAGGATTTGAAGAAAATCGCCGATGTCTCCCTTAAATATGACGTGAAAGTTGTGAAGGTGACTGGTGGGCAACGCCTGGATCTGATCGGGGTGAAAAAAGAGGATCTGCCGAAAGTATGGGAAGAGCTCGATATGCCATCAGGTTATGGTTATGCCAAATCGCTACGTACGGTTAAGACTTGTGTGGGTTCGCAGTTCTGCCGTTTCGGCACACAGGATTCGCTGGCAATGGGCGCGCTCATAGAACGTAAGTATGAACGTCTTGATTTTCCCGCCAAGTTTAAAATAGCTGTCAACGGCTGTCCACGTAACTGTGCGGAATCCTGCACGAAGGATATTGGCATCGTCGGTAATGATGGTGGTTGGGAAGTGTTTATCGGTGGTAACGGTGGGATCAAGCCAAGGATCGCTGACTCTTTCTGCAAAATTAAGACCGATGATGAGTTGATCGAGGTGTGCTCCGCTGTGATGCAATATTACCGTGAGACCGGCAATTATTTGGAAAGAACCTCCGAGTGGGTTGAGCGTATGGGACTTGAGCAGATTCAAACGGTCATTTTGGATAATGAAGATAACCGCAAAGAGCTGGCAGCACGGATTGACTTTGCTCTCACTCAGGTTACGGATCCTTGGAAAAAAATGCTCAATGACAGCAGCACTCGTACTGCGCTTTTTGAAGAAACAAGAGTCTAGCGGATATAACGCACACAGAAGGGGAGAGAGCAATGAATAAGACCACACAAACGTATGCAATAGGATCAGTACAGGATCTCCTGTTACAGATTGGCCGGGTAGTTGTGGCTGGAAATGTGGAACTGGCTGTATTTCGTACCTCTGACGGAGCGATTTATGCGCTTGAGAATCGGAGTCCTCATCCAAAAGGGGGGCCGCTTGCTGAAGGGATCGTTTCGGGTCACTTTCTTTATGATCCGCTGTATGATTGGAAAATAGATCTTCGCACGGGTGAAGTTCAGGCACCGGATCAAGGTATCGTTGTGACTTATCCAGTCTCCCTTGCCGGAGACATTGTGACAGTGAGCTTGTAGACACCGAAGCTTGTAGTAAAGGATGAAATAGAAAATGGTGGGGTGGAGTATTATGTTTACTCAAAGTGTGGAGAACATTGTCGAGGCGGCAGTCAGTAAGCGAGACCAAATGAATGAAAGTTTACCAAGATATTTTCTGGCAGCCCTTTTGGCAGGGGCATATGTAGGCATTGGGATTATCCTTATTTTCTCGCTGGGAGCGCCTCTAGCGGCTGCCAAATCGCCTTTCCAACCCCTTATTATGGGTGCATCCTTCGGTATTGCCTTGACTCTTGTTGTGTTTGCAGGCTCAGAGCTGTTTACCGGAAATAATATGTTCTTTACGGTTAGTACACTAGCTGGTAGAACAAGTATCTGGGATACTGTCAAGAACTGGGTGCTTGTGTTTGTAGGGAATGTGGTAGGGGCAGTGATTTTAGCACTTTTGATTCGAGGAACTGGACTATTCAGTGCGGCTCCCCCAGAGCATCTGATCTTTGCGGCTGCAGCCAAGAAAATGAGCCTTCCGTTTTCAGAGCTTTTTTTCCGAGGGATTCTATGTAACTGGCTGGTCTGTCTAGCACTATGGATGGCCTCGCGCGCCAAAAGTGAAACGGCCAAGCTGGTTCTAATCTGGTGGTGTTTATTTGCCTTTATTGCGAGTGGCTATGAGCACAGTGTGGCTAATATGACGCTGCTGAGTGTTGCTGTGCTGCTCCCGAATCACCCGGACACCGTTACAATTGCCGGATGGATACACAATATGATACCCGTTACGTTAGGAAATATAATTGGCGGTGGCGTATTCGTCGGTATGGCCTACTGGATGATTTCTCCCGTGCGTGGTGCTCAGACCAAATGTTAAGTTAAGAGCATATTTATGATTAAGAGCTGACCCGATTCGGGATCAGTTCTTTTTTCATCATTATGCTATAAAAAAAGACGCCCTCGCTAGGCGTCTTCGACCACTCTATTTTATAATGTGCAGAATAATTGGGTCATATATGTTTCATTGAGGAGAATAGAGGGTATATTATAAGACAGAAATTTAGATCCGGCAGATTTCGTTAGGACACATTTCGCAGTGGCAAATTTCCTGCAGCATGCCCAGATCCTTGATGACAATCATACCGTTCTCGTACTCAACCGCATCTTTTTTACGCAAGTCGCTCAACATCCGGTTCACACTCTCACGAGTAGCGCCGATCATGTTGGACAAATCTGTATGCGTAATTTTTTTGTTGATGAGGATATTCTCACCATCGCTGCTCTTCTCACCATAGGTGTTGCCGAGGCGAATGAGAGTGGAGCAAAGTGCGCCTGGTTTGCCGTACATCATCAGATCACGGAATTTCGTTTGAGTTAGACGGTGATGAATGCCCATCCATTTCATAAAGTCGATCGCAAAATCACAATGTTGGCAAATGAGAATTTCTAAATCCTTTTGCTCGATAACGCCAACTTCACTTTCTTCAATCACTTCTGCAGTAAAGCTGTGCTTGGTGCTGAAGAATGGGTCCGCTTGACCTACCATATCGCCGGCTTGGTACATATAAAGAATAAGTTCCTTACCTTCATCCGTTGATTTAGTTAATTTCACACGTCCACGTTTGATATAAAACAATTTATCCGAGTAGTCGCCTTCCCAGAAAAGATGTGAACCCTCTGGAACAACGCGTTCTTTCATCGTAACAAGAAGTCTGTTGAAATTCTGTTCGGAGAAACAGTTTGTATTTCCGTGGGCTTCGATGACATTGTAATGTTCTTTTAGCATAATCGACATCCCCTTTATTCCCTCAGTTTTTCAGTAAATTTTAAATTAATTATACCTCTAAAATCTTTGATTTGGTTAAGAAAAACCATTTAAAAGTGTCGAATTTTCAACATTGTGATTATTTTCACTTCAAAAGTGCAAGATGTAATATGATTTTTAACTAAAAAGGAGTAAGAAGTATATGTTCTTTATATATCAGCAGTGGCAATCCATTATTCTCAAATAATGGGTCTGTCACTGTTTATTTTGTTCTTATTAGATTCTACATAGTATACTGCAAAAATTCATGATATAGAAATCCATTCGATTTCAATTCCGTATAAATGCACATATCTTCATTAAGGTCAGACATTGGCGCAACGGGTATGGAACGATATCCTGAGAATGGAGCAAAAACCAGGAGAAGGGGAAATCATACATGGCTAAAGTGGCTGACAAATATCTTAAGGTAGATCCTTGGGCAATTATTGAAGAGGGCTTTGATCCAGAACGAAATCGGACCTCGGAATCTATTTTTTCGCTGGGAAATGAGTATATGGGTGTGCGGGGGTATGCTGAGGAAGGTTACTCTGGGGATTCCCTGCAAGGCAGTTATTTCAATGGGCTAAATGAACAATTGGACATTGGCAATCATTATAAAGGGATTATTCGCTCGCTGAGATATATGGTGAATGCGGTGGACTGGCTGTATACGCGGATCACTGTAAATGGTGAACAGCTCGATCTGGCAAAAAGTAAAATATCGGAATATGTACGCAAACTGGATCTTCGTAGTGGGACCTATCGGCGGGAGCTACTCTGGCACCTAGATGATGGGAAAATCTTAAAAGTTGTCTTTACTCGTTTGGTAAGTATGACGATGTCTCATCTGGGACTACAGCGGGTGGAATTTGAGCCCCTTAATTTCTCGGGCAGCGTGGACATTTGTGCAGGTCTTGATTTCAGCATTATCCATGAGGAACGCGGCGAATGTATGTGGAGTAGTCTCCGCAGTGGAGAACAAGGATCTGCCACAGCTATTATGGCGAGAACAGTGAATACAGCTAACAAACTATTCTCAAGCTTTTCGTTACAATCTTCACAGCCGCTTCAGCTTACGCGAGTTGAACATGATAAATTTATTGGACAAAGCTTTACTATGGATCTTGCTCAGGGAGAAGCGGCCCATTTTACAAAGCTGGTTATCAACTGTTCGGATAGTGAATCTGCCCATACAGCTGAAGAGCTGTGGAGCAAAGGGCTAGCTCTTGCTGAAAGTGCAAGCCAATTGAGTGATACTCAAATATTCGCGGATCAGACAGCATATTGGAATGGGATCTGGGAGACAAGTGATATTCGGATCGAGGGCGATCCTGAAAATCAGCAGGGCATTCGGTTTTGCATTTTCCAGCTTTATCAGACTTATCATGGGGATCATCCAGGGTTCAACATCGGCGCTAAGGGATTGACGGGAGAAGTGTATCGTGGTTTGGCATTTTGGGATACAGAGTCGTATTGCTTACCATTCTATATGTTTAATAATCCTAAGGCCGCCCGGAGCTTGCTGGACTTTAGATATAAGACATTACCTCAGGCTATGCAACGTGCTAAAGATGTTGATTGCGAGGGAGCTTGCTACCCTATTGCTACTATAGACGGAACAGAAAGCTGTGATCTCTGGCAGCATTCGAATCTTCAGCTTCATGTAGGGACTGCTATTTCCTATGGTATCTGGCATTATGTCAAAAATACTGGGGATAAAGAATTCCTGCATAGTAAAGGCGCTGAAATGCTGATCCAGATTAGCAGATTCTATGCTACACGCGGTCAATGGGGTCAACAGAGTGGGAAGTATGGATATTTTGGCGTAATGGGTCCTGATGAGTTCCAATTGATGGTGAATAATAACTGCTATATTAATTTGATGGCCCAAAAATCATTTGAATACACTCTAGACACCCTGAGTGAAATGAAAGAACAGGCACCAGAGGCTTTTGCATTGGTTGCGGAAAAGACGGGGCTCCGTAATGAAGAGCTTACCGATTGGGAAAATAAAGCAGACAATATGAAGATTCCTGTTGACGAAGTGACAGGCGTATTTGAGGAGCATGATGGATTCTTCGATATGCCGCATATTGATATTCATTCCATTCCTGTAACAGAGTTTCCGCTCTACTCGAACTGGTCGTATGATCGATTATACCGTTATGACATGATTAAGCAACCGGATGTTCTCATGTTTATGTTCTTATATAATGGACAATTCACTAAAGAAGAGAAGCTGGCTAACTATGAATATTACGAGTCTAGATGTATTCATGAGTCTTCACTTTCGCCTTCGATCCATTCCATACTGGCAAGCGAAATCGGCAAGCCAGAAGAAGCGTATTCGTTCTTTGAATTTGCGACAAGACTGGATTTAGACAATTACAACCGTAATACACGCGAAGGATTGCACACGACTTCGATTGCTGCCGCTTGGATGAATATTGTGTATGGCTTTGGCGGTATGCGTTCAGATGGGGATCGGTTGTCCTTCCAGCCTTCATTGCCGGAGCGCTGGAGCGAGTATAGCTTCCAAGTGATGTATGAAGGGGTATTACTACGTATTTTGGTCAACAAGACTTCAGTAACGCTCACCGCAATTAATGGGGGGAGCACTGATATTATAGTGTATGGGCAGTCAATAACGGTGGACGCTTCCGGGACGACGCTTCCGCTAGGTGAAGGGATGTTGGCTCGATGAGCTGGGCGGTTAGGGATAGCTGTTTTGACAAGCAGCTTGTGACGACGAACGGGAACAAATATATGTTAGGCAATGGGTATATGGGATATCGCGGTACTCTTGAGGAATTCGGTAAAGCTGAGTTAGTTGCCGTAACTTTAGCTGGTCTATATGACAAAGCGGGAGATAAGTGGAGAGAACCCGTCAATGCTCCTAATGGATTATGGACCAAGATTGTCTGCAATGGTGAACCTTTAAGTGTGCTAGAGCGTGAACCTAGCTTTCATATGCAGGAGCTGAATATTCGTAGTGCCATTCATCATCGGAGTACTGGCTATAGTCTATCTGATGGTGGGACGTTGACATTTACAGCAGATCGTTTCGTAAGCCAGGACAATCTGCACCTCCTCGTTAGTAAATACACTATCCACAGTACACAGGACTGCCCAATTGTGATTGAGACCGGGATTGACGTAGATGTATGGGATATCAATGGTCCCCACCTCTATGGTCAAAAAGTACAATCAAAGGGTGAGGTACTAGTCTCTTCCTCCACTAGTGGAGAATTGAAGGTTCCGGTAGTTGTGGCGGAGAGAGCCGTATTTAATTTCGGAGATCAGCAACTGGATGAGGGCGCTAGTATTCGCCGGATTTCTTTTGAAGCAAGTGCGGGTGAGACCTATGAATGGTTTAAGTACGTTGCGGTGTATACTGGGCTTGATGTTAGTGAACCGGAGGCAGAAGCTGTCAAATCTGTCCGTGGAGCTGAGGCACTCGGTTATGACGAATTGTTTAAAGCTCACAACCAGCTATGGGAAGAAAGATGGTCACTTAGCGATGTCATTATCGAAGGCGACGAGGATGCTCAATTTGCACTGAGATACAGTATTTATCAGCTGTTAATTATTGCACCTACAGTTTCGGAAAAAGTTTCTATCCCGGCTCGAGGTTTATCGGGTCAGGTCTATAAAGGGGCCGTATTCTGGGATACAGAGATGTTTATGCTGCCCTTCTTCCTGCATACGGATCCAACGGTTGCTCGCAACCTGATGATGTACCGGATTCATACCTTGGACGGAGCTCGCCGGAAGGCCGCGGAATATGGTTTTCTGGGAGCATTCTATGCTTGGGAAAGTCAGGATACAGGAGACGATGCTTGTACTCTGTTTAATGTGAACGATGTATTTACCGGTCGACCAATGCGGACTTATTTCCGCGATAAGCAGGTCCATATCAGTGGGGATGTTGTACATGGGATCTGGAAATACGTTCAATTTACAGGTGACGAGAGTCTGCTGACTAGCGGAGGGGCGGAAGTGATCTGGGAATGTGCCCGGTTCTTCTACTCTTATGCCTACTATAATTCGGTAAAAGAACGCTTCGAGATTTTAGATGTTACAGGTCCAGACGAATATCATGAGCGTGTGAACAATAATGCCTTTACGAATGCTCTGGTGAAGGAGACCCTGGAGATAGCCCTGCGCACTGCAGAATTGCTGCAAGATAAGTATCCTGAAGTGTACAACCAACTGTCTACAGAGTTTAGTGAAGGTCCGTTTCTTACAGAGTTCAAAGCTATGCTGGATAGCTTCTATGTTCCGCAGCCAGACCCTGCCAGTCTTGTCATTGAACAATTTGACCGATACTTCATCTTAGAAGATGTTAGGCTGACAGAATTGAAATCCCGTGTACTTAATAAAAATGAGTATTTGGGTGGGGGTAATGGATTAGCTACAACGACAACCATCCTGAAGCAAGCAGACGTCGTGTTGATGTTGAATCTATTCAAACATTCCTTCACCAAGGAAGTGAAGCAAGCAAACTGGGAATTCTACGAGCCACGCACCGAACATGGGTCAAGTCTCAGTCCTTGCATCTATGCTTTGGTAGCTGCCGATATTGGTTCGCCGGATTGGGGATATCCATATTTTATGCGGACAGCTACTGTTGATCTTACGGGAGAATCTAAGCAGTATGTAGGGGATCTCTATATTGGTGGTACACACCCAGCCGCTAACGGTGGTGCATGGATGGCTGCGGTGCTTGGTTTTGCAGGGTTGGATTATGATGGAGAAACTGTCCATATCAAACCTTCACTGCCTAAACATTGGCAGTCTGTTGAGCTTCCGGTTACGCTTCGGGGAGATACCTTTAAACTGCGGATCAGCAAGGATGAGGTTACAGTTACCACAGCAGCTGACTACAGAGGGACTCTGGTGTTCTCGGTACAAGGGCGGGAAGGAAAGTCCTGTGGTGCAGGGGAGAGCTTGCGGCTAACCTTGGACATTAATTAATAACGGAGAGGAAGTAAATCGATGTTGCAAAATATGAAAGGCGCCATTTTCGATCTGGATGGCGTTATCGTAGATACAGCAAAATACCATTATTTGGCTTGGGCGAGTCTTGCTGACGAGCTAGGTTTTACATTTACAGAGGAGGATAACGAACGCCTTAAGGGTGTGAGCCGGATGAGATCGCTCGATATTCTTCTGGAAGTCGGTGGACTACAATTTGAAGAAGCGGAGAAGCTTGCGATGGCGGAGAAGAAGAATCGCCTATATGTAGAATACATCTCTAAGCTTGAGGCATCGGAACTGCTCCCTGGGGTCAAAGAATACTTGACTGGACTGAGAACGCGCGGAATTGGAATTGCGTTAGGTTCAGCTAGTAAGAATGCAGAGTTTATTCTGAATAAGCTGAACATTACGGATCTGTTCGATGCCGTAGTTGACGGTAACAAAGTGTCACTTGCCAAACCGGACCCGGAAGTATTCTTGATCGCTGGTCAGGAGCTAGGCTTACAGCCGGACGAATGTGTCGTGTTTGAGGATGCGGAGGCGGGCGTTCAAGCAGGTAAGGCTGCAGGTATGAAGGTAGTTGGTATTGGCAAGCCGGAAGTGCTGAAGGAAGCCGATATGGTTGTAAAAGGATTGTATGAGTTGTTGACAGACTAAAGCTCTAAATGAACATGGGAACGACTCCAAAGTAGTTGACGCTACTGTGGGGTCGTTCTTTTTTTATCTTCTTTATTCTGATTTCCTGCGCGCACGCTCTGAATTCAGCTGACAAGATCAGCTGCTCGAAAAAACCAACGTGCATCCGATGGCTCAACGTGATGATGCAGTTTAGAAAGCTATTACTCATAAGACTCAAGAAGCTCAGAGGGAGTATCGGGTCCCAAAGCCCCACGCAGTGTCCCCTGCGCGCCCTCACTTTTTCTGTTTTCGGTTTTTTTGAGAGGGAAGAAGGTCATGGAGAGGAATTTTGGAACTGGAGGAGCGAAAGCGTCCGCCTTTGTCTCCGGATTTTATCCACCAGTGGCGGTATAAATCAGAAAATCTGGAGACAACAGCGGCCGTAAGTCCAAAGTTTCCTCGTAGTGACACCATGATTCCCACTCTTTCAAATACGCACAACAGAAAAAAACTACATACAAATGACCATAAAAAACTTTAAAATGAACATATGTAAGCGTTTGTCCCTTTGATATAGTTATTTAACCCGGAGGTGTGACTATAGTGTTGTCTAGGCTGATTAGATTGATTCGAAAGCTGAACGTGAAGCAGCAGCTCATCCTACTATTCCTGATTATGATTTCTCCTATTTTCTTTTTGAACATATATGGAAATTTGAAGGCAGAGCAAATACTGAAGCGCCATGTTACGAATGCATATGTGGAATTGAACAAGCAGAACTTTACGATCATTAACCGGGATATCGACACCGTAAATAAAATCACTACCACCGTGATTCAAAATCCTCTAATTCAGCAAATTAATATGACTGGCTCGGATACCATACTGGAGCGAGTCAAACGATATGAGACGATAGAGAAGCTATTGCTCAGTTACTCTCAGGGTGCTGAACGTGGTGACGGCATTTACTACTCTCTTTATATATACGATCCGACTGATTATTACTTTTTTGCTCCCAATTTTCCACAGGTTAAGAAGGCAGGAGTTTATTTCTTTTCTAAAGCCGAAGAGCCTTACTGGTTTGAGGAGGTTGTTCAGAAAAAAGGACGCGGCTCGCTGAAGTTCACGGAGAGGCTAAGTGCTCAAGCGGAGAATTTAAAGACACTTACTTACATGAGAGCTGTAAACAACATTTCTAGAAAAGCGGAGACTATTGGCGTTTTGGTCATCACCAAAATGGACTCTAAAATTGGAGAATCCCTCAAATCGATATCTTTACCTGACGGCGAAATTTACTTAACAGATTTAAACAACCGTGTTCTTGCCTCCACTACTAATAATACTGGGGAAGTGATTGCGTTGCCGGAGACGGTTGTTGCCGAGGATCTGGAAGGTACCGTGGATGTGATTACCTCCGATTTTATCTATGTGGTTAACAATAACCATGCGCTTGGACAAAAACTGGTCTACAAAGTTCCGGTGAAGGCGCTACTGCAGCAACAGAACGAAATGAAAAGTGTTATTCAATATATCACCGTGGCTTATGCGGTATTTGGACTAATTATGATTACATACTTCTGGCGTTCATTAATGACTCCTTTGCAAAAGCTGGCTTTTTTCGTGCGAAAATACGAGCCGGGTAATCGAGTTCCAGAGACGCCACGGAGGGGGAGTAACGATGAGGTCAGTGTGCTGATTGCATCTACCTATGATATGGCCCGAAGGCTGAATGGATTAATCACATACAAATATCAGATGGAGCTTAAACAGAAAGAATCCCAGCTTCAACTTCTATATCAACAAATCAACCCTCATTTGCTTTATAACACCCTAGAGAGCATTTATTGGAAAAGCTCTTTAGAAGGAAATGTCGAATCCGCCGAGATGATCAAGGAATTGTCCAAACTAATGAAGATCAGTCTTAGTCGGGGAAGGGAGCTGATCAGCCTTGAAGAAGAGCTGGAGCATGCAACAGCCTATATCAAGCTGCAGCAGCACCGTTATGATTATGTATTTCAAGTTGTGATGAATATTCACCCGGATACGAAAAGCAACCTAATTCCTAAAATCACGCTGCAGCCATTGATAGAAAATGCTATTATTCATGGGGTTAAAAATATGGGCGAGGATGGTGAGATCACCATCACTGCAGTATGTGAGGATGAAACCGTTAGGATCTCTATTGAAGATAACGGCTATAAGTCTGTTGACTATGAAGCCATAGAAGCTGTATTGAATGATGATAGCCCCAATCCTACTAGCGGTTATGGTATCCGCAATATTAACCAGCGTATTCATTTACATTTTGGCTCTGATTATGGCATCAGCTATACCCCTCGTACAGAAGGCGGAACGCTAGTAACGGTTAAGCTTCCGAAATCGGAGAATCAGGACTAAGGAAGGGGAGCGTGCAGATATGTTCAATATATTGGTTGTGGATGACGAACCATTGATTTGTAAAGGATTGAGCAATTTATTAGCTTCATCCGGGCTGGATATTTCTAATATCTATACAGCTAATAGCGGATTTGAAGCGCTAGACTGTATCCGTATGGAGGAGATTGATCTGCTCGTTACAGATATTCAGATGGGTGCGATGAGTGGAATTGATCTGATGCAGCATGCAAAACTGGCCAAACCATGGGTACAGACCATCGTGATTTCTGCTCATGAAACGTTTCAATATGCTCAAATGGCCGTTAGGCTCGGGGCAAAGGACTATTTAATCAAACCTTTAAATAGTGAGCAATTTTTGGATTCGGTCCGAAATGTGCTCCTTAAGATGGGGAAGCCCTCACCAGAACTAGATGTCTTTATGTCTGGAATTAACGAAAGCTTTCGACTGGAAGAGCCGCTGCCGGAATATAGTAAGTTCTTGAACGAATTGCTCATTGACCCTGGGGTTGTACTAGCTGAGGCAGATAACCTGCAGAAGCTGGATAACCTGAAGCTACAAGGGCCGTATTTTTCCGTCTTAAAACTTAAGGTACCACTAACTGGAGTGAACCAGAATAAGCAGTATACTTTGCGGGACAGACGGCTTCTTTGTTATGCTGCGCTGAACATTGCCAAAGAATTAATGGATCAGGAATGGAACTCGATAGCCTTTTATGCGCCGGATGGAGAAATTACGATCATTATCCAATGGGATGAAAAAAGCTATGAGGATTCTTCTGCCGGTCAAATCAACAGGCTAGATATACTTGGTCGTAGTCTTCATTTTAATATCCATAAATATTTACATCTGAATGTGGTCATTGGCATTAGCCAGATTTTAAAGGGGCTTTCGTTTATGGCCGTTTTGAACCGTCAGGCCTCTAATGCAATTCTCTGGAATAATGAGCATAGTGACCATTACGTGTTCTATTATGGGGATTTCAACTGGAACAGCTACACGAGTGATCCTTCTGTAGAAGAACTACATACTCATAGCAATCTGATCGTACAAAAAGCAAAAGAATATATTGACGAGAACTATGCTCAAAAAGGACTTACTATTCACGATGTGGCTAAGAAGAATCATGTTAGCCCCAATTATTTGAGCTACCTGTTTAAGAAAAATACAGGTTATAACCTGTGGGAATATGTAATCAAGCTCCGGATGGAAGAAAGCCGGGAAATGATTTTGAATACCGATCTTCGCAGATACGAAATTGCGGAACGTGTGGGTTATGAATCGCCGGAACATTTTAGTAAAATTTTCAAGAAATATTATGGAATTAGTCCAAGCGAATTGAAGAAGTAAAAACACTCATGACTTCGGTAGATATAGACATGTTCAGTACAACCCTCATTTCCTACAATTTAAGGTAGGAAGCATTTTGCGAAAAATGCTGAAAGAACAATGGAATGAGGGAGCCTGATGAATCAAACCGCAGTAGTAACCGAAAACCCGGCGACGCTGAAGGGGACACCGTACAAGCAAAACCGCTGGAAGAAAAACTTTTGGGGATATATGTTCCTCGTACCTGCCATTATTATTTTTATAATGTTCTTATGGGTTCCAATTTTTAAAGGCTTACTGTACAGCTTCTACCATGTTGATTTTGTTAAAGGAAACAGCTTCGTAGGCTTTGAGAACTACAGTAGAGCACTTAGTGATCCAGATGTCCTGACCGCATTAAAGAACACTGGGTATTATATGTTCCTATGTCTTATTATTGGATTCTGGGTTCCGATTGCTTTTGCCATCATGATCTCAGAGCTGAGAAAGTTTGGGGGCTTTGTACGTGTAGCGGCTTACCTTCCTTTCGTAATGCCTGGTGTGGTTCTCTATGGACTATGGAGATGGCTTTATGATCCGGTCGGCCCAATGAATGCATTACTAGGCACGTTGGGTGTGGACCAGGTTGCCTTTTTAACAGATACAAGATGGTCGATGATTTCTCTTGTGTTTATGGAGACATGGCAGCAGTTCGGATCAGGGATGCTAATATACTTGGCTGCTGTACTTAGTATTCCAAGAGATTGGTATGAAGCCGCTGAAATTGATGGAGCTGGTGTGTGGGCACGTATAAAGTACATCACCTTGCCTTCACTCCGTAATTTAATCTTTTTGATGCTAATACTACAAGTTATTGGTACTTCACAAGGGTATCAGTCACAGATGGCACTGCTTGATGGTGGGCCGAATAACACTACGCTTACCTATGCGCTGTTGATCGTAAAATATGCTTTTACAAGACTCGATTATGGAACAGCTACTGCGCTTGGCATGTTAATGTTCATTGTCCTGGGTGGTTTGGGCATTTTACAGTTCAAGCTTAACAAGGAGGACTACTAAGATGAAGAGCGCAGATAGAGGAATTCTTTCAGAACACGATTTGAAAAAAACAAGTAATAAGATCGTTTATGGTTTGATGTGCGTAGTCATTTTGGTTATGGTTTTTAGCATGCTGTACCCGATTTGTATGACGTTATTCAACGGGTTGAAGTCGAATCAAGAAGTGAATTCATTCCCGCCGCATTTTTTCCCTCAGGAATGGCACTTCAGTAATCTTAAAGACGCGATGAATTACATTGATCTACCCATGTTCCTTAGAAACACCATTTATATCTTTTTAGGGAATATGGTCGTGACGCTTGTCGTATTGGGAATGTCAGCTTTTAGTATTTCTCGTATGAATGTTCCTTACAAAAGAGCGATTTATTTCTTCTTTCTGATGACATTATTTATTCCGGCGACCAGTTACATGATTCCGAACTTTGTCAATCTGAAGGAGCTTGGATTGCTAAATCAGTACGCGGCCTTTTGGTTGCCAGCGGGAGCGAACACTTTCTACTTTCTATTGTTAAAGAACTTTTTTGACGGGATTCATCCAGAAATCTTTGAAGCAGCACGAATTGATGGGGCCTCTGAGCCGAGAAGCTTTTTCTCCATTGCCGTGCCACTATCCGTTCCGATTTTTGCTACATTAGCAATCTTTATCTTTTCTACTGCATGGAACGACTGGTTCTGGCCATCTTTGGTTATGCACAGTGAAGAGAAATATACGCTTGCGACAGCCATTTATAAATACGTTATTAATGTGAAGGCACTCAATACTAATATTAAGTTTGCAATCCTGTTTATAGTATCCTTGCCTCCAATCCTTGTCTTCTTGATTTTCCAGAAATTCATTATGCGTGGGGTTGCTTTGTCGGCCGTGAAAGGATAAGCAATTATCGACGAATTTACCCATGGATCGTAAACATGCACATGAAAGGAATAAAAATGCACCTCGTTTGTAAACGGTTTCTAATTTATGATCGATAGGTAAGATAATTATGAATTGAAAAGGGGAGTTTCAATGCGTAAGTACTCTAGCGTTCTACTAAGCGTACTTGTAGCCGGATCGTTGCTATCTGCTTGCAGCGGCAACAATAACGGAAACACAGCGGGGAACAAAGGCGGGGAAGCATCTACTGCGCCAACAAATGCGGTAACGGATAATACAGCAACTGCTACGGATGCGCCAGTGGAGGACATTACTCAAAGAAAAGTGACGATCAAGATCCACTATCCAACACCTGACTTGACTGAAGTGAGAGCGCAAGAAGATGACAAGATTAAGCGTTTCCAAGCTGAATATCCTAATGTTGAAATTGTTAAAGATGACTGGCAGTACAATGTAAGTGAAATCGGAATTAAAATGGCTGCGAATGAAGCACCAACCTTCTTTAACACCTACGCTACAGAAGCTAAATTCCTGGTGGAAAAGGGCTGGGTTGCTGACATTACGGATCTTTGGAACAAATATGAATTTAAGGATCAAATTAACCCAGTACTGCAAAATCAATTCATCATTGATGGTAAAGTTTTCGGCGTAACTCAAAAAGGTTATGTAACAACTACTATGATCAACAAAAAAATGCTGGATGAAAAAGGCGTTGCAGTCCCACCAATGGATTGGACTTGGGATGATATGCTGAATACGGCTAAAGGCGTAGCTGATGTCAAAAAAGGCATTTCCGGTATTGCTCCAATGGGTAAAGGTAACGAAGCAGGCTGGAACTGGACCAACTTCCTGTTCGAAGCTGGCGGTGAAATTCAAAAGGTTGAAGGCGGCAAGGTTGTAGCTACATTTAATTCCGACGCTGGTGTTAAAGCACTGGATTTCTACAAAAAACTTAGATGGGAAGCTAACGCGATTCCTCAGGACTGGGCACTTGGCTGGGGCGATGCTGTAGGCGCATTCCAACAAAGTCGTACAGCTATGGTAATGGCTGGATCCGATGGCGTAATCGAGCAAGCACTGAATCAAGGCGGACTGAAACCTGAGGATGTGCTCACATATCCAATGCCTGCTATGGAAAAAGGCGGTAAGCACACCGGGGTACTTGGTGGTGATTACCTCGTTATTAATCCGAATGCAACACCAGATGAGCAAGAAATGGCATTCCGTTATATCACATTTGATTACTTCTCTGATAAAGGTTTGGAAGCCCTGGATGCAGTTCTTCAACAACGTACAGCTGATGGCAAATACTTTATCCCGCCACTCTTAGATTATTACTCAGCAGATTCTGAGTTTGGTAAGAAGACCAAAGCGGTTTATGACAAGTACACAAATGTATACCAATATAGCCCTGATATTATGGGACTTTTGGATGGTAAACCTGAAGCTCAATACAACACACAGGACTATTACGCAACTATGTCCAATGTTATTCAAGAGCTGTTCTCCAAAAAAGGAACGGATTCCAAGAGCCAGCTAGAAGCAGCAGCTAAAACAGTGCAAGAGAAATTCTTTGATACGATTAAAGCGGAATAGTCTAATGCAAAAACCGGCCCCTTTGGGGTCGGTTTTTTTGTTCTGAAGATTTATAAATTTATAAATCTTCAGAAATAGTGATAATCAATTGGAAATTATTTCGGTGAAGGAAAATCGTAAGGGACTGTGATGAAGAGAATTCATTTTTGAGTACTGATTTTAGATATATGGAATAAAAAGGAGCTAAAATTTTGCTTATTAAAGTATAAATCTAAGATTTAAAGGGTTTTATAACATAAAATATGGTAAAAAGACTATAATATGATCGAATGAAAGCGCTTTGAAAACAAATCAAAAAAACTTTATACTTTGTGAAAGATTTCACTATACAAGGTAGAAATCATGTGATAAGATAAATGTGTAGAGAAAAACAACTAAAAATTGACAGGAGGACGAGGGAGATGGCAGTTAAGAACGAAGTCGCCGCCCAAGTTAAACAAGTTACCGCTGAAGAGTATATTCAGAATTTAGTGGATAAAGCAAAAAAAGCGCATGAGGCGTTCATGGCGCTAGACCAAGAGCAAGTTGACACAATCGTTCATGCAATGGCGTTGGCTGGACTCGACAAACATATGTACCTCGCAAAATTGGCCGTAGAAGAAACTGGACGCGGCGTATACGAAGACAAAATTACGAAGAACATCTTCTCAACTGAATATATCTGGCACGGAATTAAATACGATAAAACAGTAGGCGTTATTGAAGACAACGCTTATGATAGCTTCCAAAAAATTGCTGAACCCGTCGGAATTGTTATGGGTATCACACCGGTAACCAACCCTACATCCACCACGATGTTTAAAGCGTTGATTTCGATTAAGACACGGAACCCTATTATATTCGGTTTCCACCCTTCTGCGCAAGAGTGTAGTGCAGCCGCAGCCAAAATTCTTCATGATGCTGCCGTGAAAGCTGGCGCTCCTGAGAACTGTATCCAATGGATTGAAATGCCAACAATGGACAAGACAAACGCATTGATGAACAACCCAGACGTTGCTCTTATCTTGGCAACTGGTGGTTCTGCAATGGTAAAAGCAGCTTACAGCTGTGGTAAACCAGCACTTGGCGTAGGCCCTGGTAACGTACCTGCTTTCATTGAAAAGAGCGCGGATATTGATCAAGCCGTAACGGACATCATTCTTTCTAAGACATTTGATAATGGTATGATCTGTGCTTCCGAGCAAGCTGTTATTATCGAAGAACCAATCTTCGATCAAGTGAAGAAAAAAATGATTGCTAATGGCTGCTACTTTGTGAATAAAGAAGAAGCTGCCAAACTGACTAGTGGAGCAATGAACGTAGATAAATGTGCGGTTAACCCAGCAATCGTAGGTCAATCCGCAGTGAAAATTGCTGAAATGTGTGGCATTCAAGTCCCTGCCGGCACAAAGATTCTGGTAGCAGAACTTGAAGGAGTAGGCACTAAATATCCACTGTCCGCTGAAAAATTAAGCCCGGTTCTTGCTTGCTACAAAGTTAAGAATGCAGATCAAGGTATCGAACGCGCAGCTCAAATTGTTGAATTTGGCGGTATGGGCCACAGCTCGGCTATCCACTCCAACAATGAAGAAGTAATCATGAAGTTCTCTAACCGTCTGCAAACAGGACGTATTCTCGTTAACTCGCCTTCCACACATGGTGCGATCGGCGATATCTATAACACTAATATCCCTTCATTGACTCTGGGCTGCGGATCTTATGGTCGTAACTCCGTGTCGCAAAACGTTACAGCAATCAATTTGATCAACGTGAAAAGGGTGAATCGTCGTACCGTGAATATGCAATGGTTTAAAGTACCTGACAAGATCTATTTCGAAAAAGGCGCTACTCAGTACCTGACCAAAATGCCTGATATCACACGTGTCGCAATTATCACAGACCCAATGATGGTTAAGCTTGGATATGTTGAAAGAGTTGAACATTACCTGCGTCAACGGCAAACTCCTGTAGCTATCGAAGTGTTCTCTGAAGTTGAACCAGATCCATCGACAACTACAGTTGAAAAAGGTACTGCAATGATGAACAGATTCCAACCGGACTGCATCATCGCACTTGGCGGCGGTTCCCCAATGGATGCTGCAAAAGGAATGTGGTTATTCTATGAACATCCAGATGCAGACTTTAATGGTCTGAAACAAAAATTCATGGATATCCGTAAACGGGTATACAAATTCCCTAAACTTGGTAACAAAGCTAAGTTTGTAGCGATTCCAACTACTTCGGGTACAGGTTCGGAAGTAACATCTTTCGCAGTTATTACCGATAAAACAACTGAACAGCACACTAAATATCCATTGGCTGACTACGAGTTAACTCCAGATGTAGCTATCATTGATCCTGAGTTCGTATACAGCTTGCCAAAAACTGCAGTTGCTGATACAGGTATGGACGTATTAACACATGCTATCGAAGCTTATGTATCTGTTATGGCGAGTGACTATACTGATGGTCTAGCTATTAAAGCCATCCAACTGGTATTCCAATACCTTGAAAAATCGGCGCTGGAAGGTGACAGAGTAGCACGTGAAAAAATGCATAACGCATCCACACTTGCTGGTATGGCCTTTGCCAATGCATTCTTGGGTATTAACCACAGTTTGGCGCATAAATGGGGCGGACAGTACCACACTGCTCATGGTCGGACTAACGCGATCCTTATGCCACACGTTATCCGCTACAATGCTAAAAAACCTACGAAGTTCGCTTCGTTCCCTAAATATTCGCACTTCGTAGCTGATGAGCGTTATGCTGAAATTGCCCGTATTCTGGGATTGCCAGCCCGCACAACTGAAGAAGGTGTAACTAGCCTGATCAATGCTATTTGCGATATGAATAAAAAATTGGGCATCGAAGAATCGTTCCAGCAACTGGGCTTTGATCCTAAGGACTTCGAATCCCGCGTAGATTACTTGGCTGACCGTGCGTTTGAAGATCAATGTACAACTGCCAATCCTAAGCTGCCACTGGTATCTGAGCTTGCTGATGTATACCGTAATGCGTTCTACGGAAGATTTGATAATTAATAAATGGTTAAATAGAGAATAGGATAGTTGTGGACTTAGATAAAGGTGACAAATATCACTCGAAAGGTGATATTTGTCACAGTGTTTTTATAGAAAATAAACTAGAATGTTTATATAAACAACGGTCCCACATATGAAATGTTGATTGTGAAATTTGGAACAACCACATCTTTTGGGGATCACGAGACACGGGATCAACCTTCAAGCCCGCGATCTCTACAAATATAATAAATATAGATGGAGGGATTTAGCATGTCGGTGATTGAAAAAGAAGTAAATGAAGTGAAATCCGGTTGGAGAAGTTTTACAAAAGGTAAATGGGCTAAGAAAGTTGACGTTAACAACTTTATCGCTAGTAACATTAAGCCTTATGAAGGTAACGAAGAGTTCCTCGTAGGTCCTACTAGTAACACAACTGAACTGTGGAAGATTATTTCCCAACTGAGCAAGGAAGAAAGAGAAAGAGGCGGCGTATGGGATGTTTCCCTAGATACTGTCTCCACAATTACTTCACATGCTCCAGGCTACATTGACAAGGATAAGGAACAAATTGTAGGCGTGCAGACTGACGCTCCTTTCAGACGTTCCATTCAGCCATTCGGCGGGATCAAGATGATGGTCGATGCTACGAAGGCTTATGGCTTCGAGCTTCCACAAAACATCGTTGACATGTTTACGAACATTCGCAAAACGCATAACCAAGGCGTATTTGATGCATATACACCAGACATGAGAGCGGTGCGTAAATCCGGCGTTATCACAGGTCTTCCTGATGCTTACGGCCGCGGACGCATTATCGGCGACTACCGCCGCATTGCTCTGTACGGTATTGATTTCTTGATTAAAGACAAAAAGCAACAATTAGCTGAGCTTGAAGTTGATTCCATGACAGAAGAAGTAATTCGTTTGCGTGAAGAGCTGTCTGAGCAAATTCGTGCACTGGGCGAATTGAAAGAAATGGCAGCTGCGCATGGAATGGATATTTCCAAACCAGCGACGAATTTCAAAGAAGCTACTCAATGGGTATACTTTGGATACCTGGCAGCAGTTAAAGAACAAAATGGTGCAGCAATGTCCTTGGGACGTGTTTCTTCCTTCCTAGATATCTATGCAGAACGCGATATTGAAGAAGGTACTTTGACTGAAGAACAAGTACAAGAAATTGTCGATCATTTTGTAATGAAACTGCGTATCGTGAAATTCTTGCGTACACCTGACTATAACGATCTGTTCTCCGGCGACCCTACTTGGGTAACTGAATCCATCGGTGGTATGGCTGAAAATGGAACCACTCGTGTTACCAAGAACAGCTTCCGTTTCCTGAACACCCTGTACAACTTGGGTCCGGCTCCGGAACCGAACTTAACTGTTCTGTGGTCCGAAAAATTGCCTGAAGGCTTCAAAAAATATTGTGCTAAGGTTTCTATCGAAACTAGTGCAATTCAGTATGAAAATGACGATCTAATGCGTCCGTACTGGGGTGAAGATTACGCTATTGCTTGCTGCGTATCTCCAATGCGTATCGGTAAACAAATGCAGTTCTTCGGCGCTCGTGCCAACCTGGCAAAAGCTTTGCTGTATGCTATTAATGGTGGTAAAGACGAAAAATCCGGAGCACAAGTTGGGCCGGAATTCCCAGCGATCACTTCTGAATATCTGGATTATGACGAAGTAATGAAACGCTTCAAACCGATGATGGAGTGGTTGGCTAAGACTTATGTTAACACTTTGAACATCATTCACTATATGCATGACAAATATTCTTACGAACGTATCGAAATGGCACTGCATGATCGCGACATTCTGCGTACGATGGCTTGCGGTATCGCTGGTCTGTCCGTTGCAGCTGACTCGCTGAGTGCTATTAAATACGCGAAGGTTAAACCAATCCGTAACGAAGAAGGTATTGCAATTGACTTCGAAACGGAAGGCGAATTCCCTTGCTACGGTAACAATGACGATGCTGTAGACAACATCGCAGTAGAATTGGTTGAAACCTTCATGTCTATGATCCGTAAAAACAAAACATATCGTGATGCTGTACCGACTCAATCGGTATTGACCATTACTTCGAATGTTGTGTACGGTAAGAAGACAGGTACAACACCTGACGGACGTAAAAAAGGCGAACCATTCGCACCAGGTGCTAACCCAATGCACGGACGCGACAAGAAAGGTGCACTGGCTTCACTGAACTCTGTAGCCAAACTGCCTTACTCCGATGCCCAAGATGGTATCTCCAATACGTTCTCCATCGTACCTAAGGCACTAGGTAAAGACGATGAATCCTGCAAGTCTAACTTGGTACACATGATGGACGGATACTTCCATAACAACGCGCAGCATTTGAACGTTAACGTATTTAACCGTGAACAGCTGATGGACGCTATGGATCACCCAGAGAATTATCCACAATTGACTATCCGTGTATCCGGTTATGCAGTTAACTTCATCAAGCTGACTCGCGAACAACAAATGGACGTAATTAACCGTACTTTCCATGGTTCAATGTAAGTTGTTTATATTTATAAAGATCTTTCATTGAGATATGCACTAAAATAATTGCAAGGAATTACCGCTCTTGTTTCAAGGGCGGTAATATCTTGTTTAAGAATCATTAAAATTTTAAATTTTACGGTCGCGTTTAAGGAGAACACAGTCTTATGGGCAGGGGTTCTTCTTCGTGAAAGATGGACTGTTAGTCAGTCGTGGAGAAAGGATGACATCCTATGATTAAAGGTCGCATACACTCCTTGGAAACCTTTGGAACCGTTGATGGGCCTGGTATTCGATTTGTCTTATTTATGCAAGGGTGCTTGCTGAAATGCCAGTATTGCCATAACCCTGATACTTGGGCTTTAGATGAAGGTAAGGAAATGACTCTAGAAGAAGTACTTTCGGAGATCGAGCCATATTTAAACTACTATCGTTCATCCGGTGGTGGGTTAACTGTATCCGGCGGAGAACCAACTTTGCAGGCACAATTTGTAAAGCAGTTATTTACGGAAGTTAAAAAGCGTTGGAATCTGCACACTACATTAGATAGTAATGGTTATAACGAAGGTGACAAGATTAATGACTTATTGGATGTTACGGACTTGGTGATGCTTGATTTGAAGCATATTGATGAAGAAGCACACATTAAGTTAACTGGTAAATCTAATGATCGGACCTTGAAGCTTGCGCGCTGGCTGTCAGATCATAACCGTAAGATGTGGATTAGACATGTATATGTTCCAGGCATTCATGACCGTGAAGAGGACCTTATCAATCTGGGTCGATATATTGGAACCTTAAATGGCGTTGAGAAATTTGAAATCTTACCTTATCATCAAATGGGTATCTATAAATGGGAAATGCTCGGCAAGGCTTATGAATTGGATGGAGTGCCATCCCCTACAGATGAAGAAGTTCAGCGGGCGTACCGCTTAGTCGAAGAAGGTCGCAAGCAGACAGCGTTGGTATAATTTATCTCTACATTAAGTGGAGCCGTTCCTTTAGTGATTTACTGCTGAAGGAACGGTTTTTTTGTTATGAGGGACGTCTGATGTCATTAAAAGGGGTAATTTTGTGTTTTACCTTTAAAAAAATGATATATTTCCAGCTATTAATTAAGGAGTTGGAAATAAATTATGATAGATTTTATGTCATTGAATTGAGTTTTTATTATTATTTTCTAAGTATATGTATGACTAATCCACGCTATTTAGCAGATAATCGTAATTTTTACTAAAATAAAGTTATGTTATATTACACGTTGTGTAGTTGATTCCGCTTTCATTAGAGATTTTTATCCCTATAGTGGATGAATCTTAACCTTACGAGAATGGAATCTGTTTTCTATAATAAGAAGTGTAAAGCACAACATTATATGGGGGGTCACAAGAAATGAAAAAAGGTATGACTTTGCTATTGTCCCTGATTTTTGTATCATCAGCTTTACTGGCAGGTTGCGGAAGCAACAACAATGCATCTTCTAACAAAGGAGATGGAAACGCTACCGCGACGAATTCAGCGGATGCTACAAATGCTCCAGCAACAGAAGAACCTGTAAGTAGCGAACCGTTCGAAATGACGATTCGTCACACTCAAATCGGTGCCGACAAACAGAAGCGTTTAGCAATTCTGCAAGAAGTAGTGAAAAAGGTAGAAGGCGATGTACCGGGTCTGACCTTTAAGCTTGATGGAGTAGATTCAGATGTAAACCGTAAAGAAAAATTACGTGGTGAAATGGCTGCAGGTAATCCACCAGAGATCTTCGATCTTTTCGGAAGCCCTGACTCTAAGATCTATGCTAAAGAAGGTAAATTACTCGATCTGACTCCAATCCTAGAGGAACTTGGAATTAAGGATAAATTCTCAAATCTTGATCCTTTCACTTATGAAGGAAAAATTTACGGATTGCCTATCGGTGGATCTGGTGAAGGTTTCTTCTACAACAAAGAGTACTACAATAGCAAGGGCTGGAAAGCTCCAACAACATTTGCTGAATTGGAACAACAATTGGCTGACATCAAAGCTGACGGAAAAGTACCTTTGGCTGGTGCATCTAAGGCTGGTTGGGTACCACTTATGCTAGCTAACCACTTGTGGTCACGTTATGCGGGTCCAGATGTAACCGCTAAGTTTGCAACAGGTGAAGCTAAATGGACTGATCCAAACGTTGTAAAAGGTTTTGCGAAGTACAAAGAATGGGTTGACAAAGGATACTTCAAAAAAGGCGAACTTGGTTTCGAGTATGCTGAATATACAACGCAATTCACTAGTAGTGAAGCAATCCTCTTGTATGATGGTACTTGGAAATCTTCCGTATTTAAAGAAGGACAATCTGGCGAAGGTTTGATCGGTAAAGTTGGATTCTTCAATATTCCTCCAGTTGATGGTGGCGTAGGCGACCAAACTGCATTGATGCGCGATGTAAACAATGGCTACGGTTTCTCTGCTTCTGCTGAGAAAGATCCACGTCAATTGGCTGCTGTGAAGTCATTTATCAAAAACCTATTTAATGAAGAAATGCAATTACGTGGACTGGTTGAAGATGGCGTATTGCCAGCAATGAAAATTGACCAAAACGTTCTGAACGAAAATATTACGGATGATCTGATGAGCGAAATCGTTGGTGTACTTAATAACTCACAATCTTCGTTCCCAGCATTTGACTCACTTGTTCAAGCTGATGTAACTACAGAAATCAGTAACATTCAAATTCAAAAGCTAATTGGTGGTCAGACAACTCCTGAGAAAATGGGCGAAGCATTACAGAAGGTACAAGAAGAAGCAAACGCAGCAGTTGAATAAGTAGCTGCAAATTGAATGTACCCTGGTGCCAGAACCAGGGTACATTTTTAAACTCAAAGAATTTATGTGTTTGCAAAGATCTAAAACATTCATTGTTCGCCAGATGTCAAAGCAACCGGAGGTAGTCATGAATAAAGCACTAAGAAATCCATTGGTATTTTTCCTTTTTATTCTTCCAGCACTGATCTTGTTCACGATGTTTTTCATCTATCCCATCTTTAGTTCAATCTATTACAGCTTTACTAGCTGGAACGGGGTATCTGACACAGTCAAGTCTGCCGGTATCAGTAATTTTGAGAAGGCATTAGGAGACGAACGATTCTGGATATCTGTCAAAAATAACGGTTTCTTCATTCTTTTCTCTTGTTTTGTACAGGTACCGTTAATCATATTCTTCTCGTTATTGATATCGAATGTAAAGAAACTGAAAGGCTTATATAAGACAGCGGTCTTCATGCCTTCCATTATGTCTACAGCAGTTATCGGTATTCTATGGGGCTTCATTTATGAGCCCAACATTGGACTTTTAAATAAGGTTCTAGGTTTAGTGGGGATTAATCCAATTTACTGGCTGTCGGATGAAAAATTCGCAATGTTATCGATCCTGATCACGAATGCTTGGCAGTGGACTGGATTCTATATCGTAATGGTACTGGCAGCTATTCTGTCGATACCAGGTGAATTGGATGAAGCAGCTGCCATTGATGGCGCAACTGGATTCCAACGTGCTACACGCATCACACTTCCGCTAATCGTTCCGATCATTTCTGTTGTAATCATGTTATCCATTGCAGGGGCAATGAAAGCGGCGGATATCGTCATTGTAATGACTAAGGGTGGACCTGCAGGTTCAACCGATGTAATGGCAACCTACATGATTAAATATGCAATTACGAACTTTAAATACGGGTACGGTAACACCATCGCAGTCCTGATCTTTGTATTTACATTGGTGGTTACAGCCGTTTATCAGCTGCTGATAGCCCGACGCACAGAAAGGATTGAATACTGATGCCACGCGCCCTGAAAAAGAGTCTGCCCCATGTCGCACTATTGTCTTATCTACTAGTTATTCTATTTCCTTTCCTGTTCGTGTTATTCTCATCTGTGAAAAAGGATAACAATGCGATAGCGCTTAACCCTTTTGGGATTCCAAAGGAGTTCGTTTTTGGTAACTACGTTGAAGCTTGGGTAAACGCCAAGATCAGCACCTACTTTTTTAACAGTTTGTACATTTCCATATTAGCTTCTGTAGTGTCTATCATTCTAGCTTCTATGTTTGCTTTTGCGGTAACACGGATGCGCCAAGGCAAATGGAATACGATTTTGTTCACGCTAGTTATGGTGGGAATGCTCATTCCAAACAACGCATTGATGCTTCCTATTTATACGATTGTACGCAAAATGGGAATTCTGAACACACACTGGGCGTTGATTATTCCTTATATCGCGAATGCAATTCCATTTACGATTATAATATTGGCTGCATTTATGCGTTCGTTACCTAGAGAAATTGAAGAGGCTGCGGTCATGGATGGGTTGAAGGCACCGGGTATCTTTGCTAAAATTATTGTACCTCTAACCGTACCTGCCATGGTTACTGTATTCATTGTTAATTTCCTGGGCAATTGGAATGAATTCTTGCTGGCAAACTACTTCCTATCGAATGACGAACTGCGGACGCTCCCAGTGGGTATGGTTCAATTCCGCGATCAATATCAGATGAACTATGCACAAATGTCAGCGGGTATCGTCTTCAGTGTGCTTCCAGTAATTGTTATTTATGCGATTCTACAGGAAAAAATTATTGAAGGCGTAACAGCGGGCGGCGTAAAAGGATAACTTTTTTCTCAGTCAGGAGCACTAGCCGATGAATTTGCGCTATAAATTATTTACGGCATTTTTGGGCCTGATAATCATTCCCTTATTTATTCTAGGCATGCTTATGTTCTTTGTGACTTATAACTCTATTGAGAAGAAGTACAGCCAGCAGTCGGAATACTCACTTAAAGCTATTAGTTATAGTATTTCAAATGTGTTAAAAGATATGGATAACGTTACAGACAACGGAATTGCTACCTCGGTTTTTCATATGGCACTTAGCGCCGAAGATCCTTCTAATCAGGATTTGACGGATGCTGAGCAACTCAGTTTGAATGCAAGCCAGCGCAATTTCCGTAGTCTGTTGTTTAACCATCCATCGATTAGCTATGCTTTTTTGTACAATTTTAACGGTAGAGGTAACTCTGAAATCGTGTCGCTTTTTAATAAGGAAAATTTCCGAACGCTACCCTATGATACTTTCAAAAAAAGTGATTTGTACCAGGAAGTAATGGATTTGAATGGCGTGCCGAAATGGCTGGCTCCTCATGAGTATCCTGAACTTACAGGAACTGAACCTGTGTTTACA
The DNA here is from genome assembly GCF_002264385.1 of Paenibacillus sp. VTT E-133280. NCBI lineage: Bacteria > Bacillati > Bacillota > Bacilli > Caryophanales > Paenibacillaceae > Paenibacillus > Paenibacillus sp. VTT E-133280. Next base: position 2,436 of record NZ_NFUX01000071.1, on the reverse strand, counting down.
CAAATTCGACTCGTGAAGGAACTGAGCTTCTTTCAGAACATAGGTATCCTTGTTGTACAGATCAAAAATTGGGAGCTCGAATCGATATTTCGCAATTTAAAAATTGGGGATAGCAATCAGGATGTTTCGTTTATGCTAGTAAATGATGATGGAATGATTCTATTTGACCCAGATCAAAAGCTGGATGGGCAAGATATTCAGTCATTCGCGAATAAAGAGATTACCTTCAAAAAAGGGTTTCAGAGTTTTAAAACAGAGTATAACGGGGAGAAGAGTATTCTCTCCATGTATCATTTGAAGGATTATCCTTGGAGTCTAGTGTCTGTAACCTCATGGGGCTCTTTATCTCGAGAAGTTACAGTATTTGCACGCTGGTTTGTTGGGGTAATCTTCCTTTGCTTTTTGGCAGCGGTGATCTTCAATCTATTCTTTATGAATCGTATTACTGGTGCAATAGCCGTAATTGTTCGTTTTATGCGACGTGTTGAGGATGGAGATCTAACTTCGCGGGTAGAAGTGAAGGGGAACGATGAGTTAACGCTTCTTGGTAAGGGCTTTAATGATCTTATGGATAAAATTAACCGGTTGTTTAACAGAATCCATTTGGAACAGCGTCGCAAGAATCAAGCCGAGATGCGTGTTCTGCAGGCTCAGATTAAACCGCATTTTTTATTCAATACGTTAGAGTCGATTAATGTTCTGGCTATACAGAATGAAGGCAAGAAAGTCAGTGAGATGGTCTACCGACTGGCAAGCATTTTACGTATTAGCATTCAGGATCGAGAAGAAATTACACTGGATGAAGAGATTAAACATCTGCGCAATTATTTGGATATTCAAAAATTTAGATTTGAGGATTTATTTGAATACGATATTGATATCCCACAAGAATTGATGAGTTGCGGTATTTTAAAGCTTACTTTGCAACCGCTTGTAGAGAATAGCATTCAGCATGGATTTGAGGGTATTGATTACAAAGGTCAAGTTTCTGTGAAAGTTTGGGAGAAGCAAGGGGACTTAATTTTACGAATTGAAGATAACGGTATTGGAATTACACCATCTCAGTTGTCTATTTTCCAATATATTGTGAATGATCCTGTGGAGCAAGAGGTTGAAGTTGAACGGGAAAACCGGATGAATCTTGAACGCAGAGGTCTTGGCATACGCAGTGTAGCGGATCGCATCCGCATTGAATACGGTGACAGATATGGAATATTTATTTGTTCCAGTCCAGGATATGGTACTATTATTCAATGTGTCATACCTAAATACGAGCAGGGGGAAGATCATTATGCTAAAAGTATTATTGGTAGATGACGAAGCCCCAATTCTGAATAATCTGAAAAGAGTGTTGCCATGGCAGGAGATGGGGATGGAGGTCGTCGGTATGGCGCGAAGTGGTATGGACGCCTTGCGCATTGCTGAAGAGGAGCAACCCGATCTTGTGTTGAGTGACATTCGTATGCCAGTGATGGACGGATTAACTTTTGTAGGAAAGCTGCGGGAATTGGGATTGGATAGTGAGGTACTGCTTCTTACCGGGTATCAGGAATTTGACTATGCACGGGAAGCGATCCGGCTCGGGGTAAGAGAATACATTTGTAAGCCGATACATTATGAGGAGCTTGGCAATAAGGTGCGTGAGATCGGAGCTAATATCCGTAGTAAACAGTTTAAGAATAAACTGTACAATAGTATCCCTCTATTTCAGGAGATTCCTGAAGTTGACAATGGTAAAAAAACGCCGGATCAGCTAATGAACTTGGCTGCTCAATACATCACTGAACATCTTCATTCAGATATCGGGATTGAGGAAGTGGCGAATAAGATCGGCATTAGCGGCAGTTACTTCTGCCTCTTGTTTAAGAACCGTTTTGCAATGACTTTCGTGGAATACGTAACACAACAACGAATTGAAGCAGCTAAGTTTATGCTTACTAACAGCGATAAAAGCATTACGGTGATTGGTTCCGGAGTCGGTTATCAGGAACGACGTTATTTCACGAAGGTATTTCAGAAGCAGACGGGGATGTCTCCTAAGGAGTATCGTGATCGGTGCCGGAGTGAAGTATTATGAGTCCGGCGGCGTGTGGTGAGGTTTAGGCTGGCCAGTATGGTGAGAGTCAGCGTCACTGCGAGGAATGTTTGGACTTCCGGTCGCTGTTATCCTCAGATTTCTTGATTAGAAACCGCTCTTTGCGGTTGAAATCCGAGGATAAAGGCGAACGCTCCGCTCCTACAGTTCCAAACTTCCTCTCCGTTCCTTCTCCCTCACCACACTTCGTTGTGGATATGGGGTCGTCCCACTCCTACAGACGTGGGGACTCCTTGGGGAAAGTGAAGACTATCGACCAGCCTGCGGCTGCGATAGAAGGGCGAAAGACTATCGACCAGCCTGTGGCTGTGATAGAAGGGCGAGGGGCCTATTCGACCAGC
>NZ_NFUX01000143.1:0-4122 GCF_002264385.1 Paenibacillus sp. VTT E-133280 | reverse complement strand
ATCGTATACGATTTGCGCTCTTCCTATGCAACAATTAGGTGTGCAAAGGTTAAGCTATGGTATTATTGTGAGATGAAATCTGTAATTTATCTTGTGCAGGTAGGAGCAAAATCATGGGGTATCTTAAAATATTTTTCGGGAATACCGCAATTCTTATAGCCGTGGCCTATTTGGCTAATCTGATCTATAAACATACCATTTCGAATGCAAGTGTAGGAATAAAGAAGGCCAGCTGGGTGATCCTGGCGATCTTTGCTGGTTGGATCAGTACTCTTTTTGGTTATAATCTGGACGACCACGTGATCTTTGATTTGCGGTTTGTACCCCTAATCATCTCGACGCTAGCATATCCTAGACCCATCACGCTTATATTAATCGGTATAGGCACGGGGCTTACAAGGTTAACTTTTGGAGTGACAGAGGCAGCGATTGCAGGAATGCTAAATCTTTTTATTTTGGGAGTTATTTGCGCGGCGCTTAGCTACTGGGTCAGACGCTCAACCCTCAGTATTGTGAATCAAGGTTTGATCGTTATTCTAATTGTTAATCTTATGAATGCCATAAACATTATGTTGTTAGGCGTTATCCCTGTGGAAGAGTACATAAGAGAGATTATGCCAATTACGTTCCCGGCGGGGCTGATTTTAAGTATTTTGTTCTCATTAATTATCCGGGATTTTCAACTCGGTCTTCTAAGGAATGAGCAGATCCAGCATGCTAACGAACAGTTGTCTGCTCAGACTGAAGAATTACATAAGAACAAGCTTGATCTTGAAGAGCGTGCTAATCAGTTAATGATGGCGTCTCAATTCAAGTCGGAATTTCTAGCCAACATGTCACATGAACTTAGAACTCCACTGAATAGCATCATTAATTTATCGCAATTAATTGAAGAAAATGATGATTCGCTTACGGAAACAGATATTAGAGAGTATGCAGCCATAATCCATCGTTCGGGTGATGAGTTATTGATGATCATCAGCGATATTCTGGATTTGTCCAAGGTGGAGGCCGGTCGGTTAGATATTATAAATGAAGAATTAAATGTTAGCGAGATTCCAGATTTGCTGGCTATGCAGTTTGCTGTAACCGCCAAGCAAAAAGGACTGGAATTTAACATCTCTATGGATAAGAATGTCCCTCTAATGATTCATTCCGATCCACATCGAGTGCAGCAGATTTTGCGTAATTTGCTTTCAAATGCTTTTAAGTTTACAAAGACAGGTTACGTATCGCTGCATATCCGAAAGCAGGAATGTGGGGAAGGGGATAACGTGCAACGTTGGCTTGTATTTGATGTGAAGGATAGTGGCATAGGAATCGCACCGGAGAAGCATGCCATGATCTTTGAGGCCTTTCAACAGGCTGACAGAACGACTAGCCGGAAATATGGTGGAACAGGACTAGGACTTTCCATTAGTAATGACTTGGCCAGATTGCTCGGCGGGTTCATTTCTATGGAGAGTAAGGAAGAGAAGGGGAGTCGATTTTCGCTTCATTTGCCCCTTGAAGCGGATAGTGAATAAAGCTCCAATATTATTTGTTGATTTGGCGTATTGACAGTAGATTGATGCGGAGTAGAATGAAGCCAATGCCGCATCAAAGGAGTGTTACCGCCTCTATGGACAACATGGAAAATAAGCATAAGGTTACGGTTTCAAAACGTGTTCGTAAACCTTCAGTGCATCGCAGAAATTTGCGAATAGCTACGTTGGAAGGTGTGCCGTCAACTATTTTTCAGGTACTGCTGCAAGGGCAGTTCCTAACAGGATTCCTGCTATATTTAGGAGCCTCCTCTAGTCAAATTGGATTTGTGCTAGCGCTTACTACATTAGTTAATGTGGCACAGATTGGTGTAGCTTTTCTGATTCAGAAGCTGCCAAGTCGCAAATGGGCCATGGTTACTTTTATCGGTCTGCACAGGATACTTTGGGGTTCTACGGGACTAATCCCGTTTATTTTTCCTAAAGAATATTGGGTCATCGCATTTATTGCTTTATATACCACTGCCTTTATTGCGAATACTGCTGGTGGTGTGCTGTGGAGCTCTGTGATTAGTGATCTAGTTCCCGCACGGGTACGTGGACGTTATTTTGGGATTCGTAACACTGTCCTGAATGCACTTGGAAGTTTGGTTATGTATGGCGGAGGTATTATTCTGGACCGCTATCCCGGGGGTCATGGTTTTCTGATTCTATATATTGTTGTGTGGATCTTCTCGATATCGAATGTCGTAGTATTCTTTTTTTATCCGGATGTGCCATTCGAGAAATCAGAAGAGCATAAATTTTTACCCATGTTTAAGAAACCGCTCAAAGATACATTATTTATGAAGTCAACCTTGTTTCTGGCTGCTTGGCTATTGTTGCAGAACCTAACGGTTCCACTATACTCTTATGTCATGTTGCAGTTACTTCATATTAATTATGAAACGTTGTCATTGCTTAATGTGTCCCAGACCGTGTTTATGATGGCTAGCTTCTACGTTTGGGGCAATCTAAATGCGAAATACAGCAATAAGCGACTGTTATTCTTTACTTTGCCGATTATTGCGTTGTCCTCATTGATGTGGGGACTCTTGTCTGTGATGCCGATGCTGCTGGTCTTATTTGCGGCCCATATCGTTTTTGGTGTTGGTGTAGGCGGTTTCAACCAGCTGGCCTTTAACTTTATTATTGGAGACACGCCGAAAAAAGAACGACCGATGTATATGGCCACCTATGCGGCGCTTACCGGGTTATCATCCTTTTTTGGTCCGCTTATTGGCGGTCAGCTCTATGAAAAAATAACACACTGGCCGCAATGGACTCAGGTATACGGTATGCAGCTAGTGGTAGGGACGCTGATGATTGCACTTGCGTTTCTGCTAGGTCGTCGTATTCTAAAGGACGAATAGAAGTAAAGGAGGTTATTCCTTGTTAAGAATAGCGATGGTATTAGGTGCCACCGGATTGGTAGGCAAAGCGGTTACGGAGGAATTGTTAAATCGTGATAGCTGGGAAGAAGTAAGAGTGCTTGTACGGACACCGTTAGCCATAGAACATCCTAAACTTAAACAAATCGTTGTAGATTGGGAGAACTTAAGAAACTATACAGAGTCGTTCGAAGGGGTACATTCCATCTTCTGTTGTTTAGGGACTACAATAAAAAAGGCGGGTTCACAAGAAAAGTTTGAACGAGTTGATCTACACTATCCGCTTGATGCTGCAGCGATAGCTAGAGATCAGGGTGTTAAACAGTTTTTGGTCGTCTCTTCAATAGGGGCAGATGCGAAGTCGCGTAATTTCTACAGTCGGACAAAGGGAAGAGCGGAAGAAGGTTTAACCGCTATTGGATTCCAAGGGATGCATATATTTCGCCCCTCCTTGCTACTAGGCCAACGTGAAGAATTCAGATTAGGGGAAAGAGTCGGAGCTAGTTTGATGAAAACGCTGGATTTTGTAATGGTGGGTAAGGCGGCTAAATATCGTGCCATACCTGGTACGACAGTCGCAAGAGCTATGGTTAACATTGCGTCTGCGGATACTCACGGATTACATATTTATACGAATGAAGTGATACATGTGATTGGGAGACGCTAAGCTTTCTGAGTCTCTAATAAATTTGCATTAAGATGAGAACAGGACTTACAATGGACAATAAATGATCAGCGATAATGGAGAGGGGTAGTAAGATGAGCAAAAAACAAGTAGCTACAACAAAAGCACCCGGAGCAATCGGTCCTTATAGTCAAGCTATAACCACTGGTAGTTGGGTATACACTTCAGGACAACTTGGTCTGAATCCGGAAACGGGTAATTTGGCTGAGGGCGTACAAGAACAAGCGCGACAAGCGCTTAACAATGTACAAGCTATTCTTGAGGAAGCTGGTGCAACACTAGACCATGTAGTAAAGACAACCGTATTCTTAAAGGATATGAATGATTTTGCGGCCGTTAATGAGGTTTATAGCACCTTCTTTAAAGAACCTTATCCTGCCCGCAGTGCTATTGAGGTTGCGCGTCTGCCTAAAGACGGACTTGTTGAGATTGAAGCGGTAGCTCGTAAGAAATAAGGAGTTATCCTTTGCACTTTTTTTTATTAATATACAAAATGGCGGGCTAAGGTGGATAACCTTAGCCC
>NZ_NFUX01000123.1:0-8986 GCF_002264385.1 Paenibacillus sp. VTT E-133280 | reverse complement strand
TGACTTCGTTAGTCATTAAATCCAGTTTGGTATCAAACTCAGAATTGTTTCGAGCGACTTTTTCAGATAAGATCTGGATATCTTCCTGAATTAATCGTTTCATATCACTGAGTTTCTCTACATGAATATCAATTTCTTGATTTAGAGTTTCGATGTTAGTCTTATTTTCTGTAACTCTCACTTCGATTTTAGATATATTATCATTTTGATTTGAAACGAGTTGTTTCACTGCTTGAAATTGTTCAACTTGAATTTCTTTTAGGTAATTAAGATCATTTAGAAAAACTGACTGCGAAGATACCAATGATTTCATTTCATCGGTCAGATCAGTTAATGTCAGATCTTGAGCTTCAACCTTGTTTTCGAATACTTTAAGGTTACTTTTCATTGTTGAAAGATTACCGAAAATTATATCAACATCAGTTAAGTGTTCGATCTTCTCTATTTTTTCTTTGAATTTTTTCAAAACTTGGATTACCTGCTTCTGCTGATTAATGATTTGTGTGATCTCATTTTGGTTTGTTTGAACGCCTTCAATTCCTTTTAATGCTTTCGCGTTAGCTTCTTCAGCTGCTTTCAGTGAGATCAAAATTCCATGAATATATTCTTTATCTAATGCGGAAAACGTATCGTAGATAGTATTAAATTCTTTAATTGTTCTAACAAGAACTTGATTCTGTTTAATCATTTTATCCTGAATATTTTGAGTCAACCTATTCAGGTCATCACCCGTTACTTTATAATCAAACAACCCAAAAGGTCCCCTTGAACCTGGAACACTAGGTAAAATCTCTTCTTTAGGTATTTTTTCACTAAATTCTTTTAATTTATTTTTCTTTTTATTGAAATCATTGGTGCTGTTATTCATAATGGCTATCTGGTTTTTATTTTGATTATGCTTTGTTTCGGTTTTAATTGACATTTCTGATCACCTCAAAGTAAGTCTTCTAAATCTTTTTGCATTTGAACTAAATCTTTCTGATTATCACTAATACTGTCTTTATTTTTTGAATCATTAGCCTTATCTCCAGCAAATATCTTATTAAGCGAATGTCGCATTACTTCTTTCGCTAATGCGTGATTGTCTGAAATTTCGCTCATAACATTTTCTTTACTTGCTGCTACATGGCTTTCAGCTACAAAAAGTTGTACCTGTTGAAGATTCATAATTTCATTTTTTCTGTCAATAATTTGAAGGTCGCTCTCTTCTTTCGCCTTTTTGGAGATGAATTTATCGATAAGATTTATAACTATTGCGCCAACTAATCCAGACACTAAACTTGAAAGAAATAAACCAATCATATTCGCAAGAGTGCCAATCAGTGGTATCTCAATTTGCATTCCAGGAACTGTTAATAAGAGTTTTTCAAAAACTTCTCCTAATAAAATTGCACCGCCACCAACTAATCCAAATGTTATTATTTTTCCAACTTGTGCTACCTTTACAGAAAACGGTTTGTCCTTATTCTTCTTATCTCTAAGATAATTAACGGCATCAATAACAGAAAATATCCCTTGCTTAAATAAACTTGATAATTTCTTGAACATACCTATAATAGGTCCAAATATTTCAGATAAAATTGTACCGATTAATGTTGATCCTCCCGTCTGAAAAACGCTGAGAATTTTAGAGAAGAATGATCTTATCGATTCCTTCATTTTAGATAAGAATCCATTAAGCGACTTAGATTTTTCCTTAAAAAAGCGGATTAAGCCATTCATGATTTCTTTCAACAACGTGAAAAGTGCTGAGATAGCCATTGTCTTTAAGGCATCTTTTCCCGCTTTTTTCCCAACTTCTTTTGCTGCTTTTACTCGAATATTATTATTTATTGTTTTTCTTGCTCCTTTATCAGCATTCATCATAAGATCGTCATCTGCAGCAAGTTTATTTTTCATGCGTTTGTTATTTTCTTCTTTTTGCCGATGTTTATCAGCATCTGACCTAGTTGATTCATCAACCTTTTTATTTGCCTTTTCATTTTGTTCAATCAGTGATTTTTCCCTAGTCTCACGGGTTTCTATATACTCTTTATTACTTTTGGCACCTTTACTTTTATTCAAGGATTCGTTTGTCGGCTTTAGATTTTCTTCTTTGTTGGCAAGATCAGCTACACTTAAATTCGCTTGCTTTCTTCTTTGATTTTCGAATAGTTCTTTTCTTGATACGACATGATCTAAATTAGCCTTCTCTCCAAGTTTTAAGTCTTTTCCTGTGTACTCATCCTTTAATTTATCAGCTTGTTGCTGTTCCTTCATTGCCTTATTGGCATCTTTGTATCGTTTATCTTGCATAACGGAATCGGCAATATCCTTATACTGTTCAGGATGCTCTCTATCATATTTTTGAATTAATGTTTCATTAGTCATGTCGAGACCAATTTGATTCCCGAACTGTTTCCAAACCTCATCAAAGACTACTTTCCCTAAAGAATCAGGATCTGATATTTTTTCTCTATCCCTTTCCAGTAACTCTAAATCAGAAAAGCTTTCTTCCAACTGTTTTGATAAGTAACCTTCCATTTCTTCAAAATCAAAGTCAGTTTCAATAATATCAATTTCAATATTTAGGCTTTCATTCTTATTAGCCACAGGTTCAAACAGTCCTTCCAAATTAATTTTTATAAAGAAAACATTCCAATGATTCATAGGAATATTTTCCTATATTTATTTTAACATGTCTAATTATAAGGGGTACATAAAAAAAGAGCTCAAAGTGAGCCCTCGTTAATTCGTATCATCTATTCGTCTAAGCCAGGCATCAAAAAAGCTTCTGCTAAGATCTTCTACCCAATGATTGCACAACAAATAGTTTGTTCCGTTAATTATGTATGGATCAGCGTAGAACCTGGGACGACCGTTTACATTTCGCTGTTCGGTCATGGAAATCGTATGATCTACTTTTTTTAATACTGGATAAGTGATATTAAATGTTCTTTTGGCATAATCTAGCCGCTGTAAACGCTCAACCTCTTGTTCAGTTAATAAATCATTTGTTATCAAACGATCAAAACTGGATTTAACCAAAGCACCGATCTTTATAACCTCAGATCCTTTAAAATCGGCAGGTAATTTTTTCGATTTCATTGTGGATTTCGATAGGCCAACTGACGGTATATCATCTGCAAAAAGATTGTACATCTGTATGCTGCGCATAAATAGCTCTGAGGTGTCCGACACAGAATTGGATAAGGCTGTAACAACATTGAAGATTTTCTCCTTGAAGTCCTCATTGCAGATTAACTCAAAACTGAAATTCAAACCCTTATCCTGAAACTGATGCTGAAGTTCACTTATGTAGAATTTCAACGGTTCACAAACCGCACCATATATTTTAGGAGCAGCAAAGATGATATTTCCAGCATCCATATTAAAATACCCATGAATCGCCATTGCTGTACGAATCATTTTCTTAAGCACTCGGGAAATCGTCTCTTCCTTAGACCCATAATTCAGACCATTCTCATGAAAAGCCACATCGATACCATATATGTTCTGAACACCGTTCGCTCCCCCCACTTCCATACCCAATGCATCAATTTCAGCTTGTTGAAGGAGCTGCGAAGAGGAACTGTTTTGCTTAAACAAATTGAGATTGTATTTCTCTTTAAAATATTGGTCTGAATCTTTCATCATACTTTCAACAACAGCTTCGTTATAAAGTTCCCACGACTTCACAGATGGTTTCCAGTTCAACTGAACAAGCTGACAGTTCTTCGCATGTCTCAGCCATGAGAGCATTAAGGATTCTCCGATTTCAATCTTCAAAAGAGCTACACCTCGCTTATTCTTCTAAATACCGTCTTTTCTCCAAGGTTAACTGAATCCACTTCCCAACCTGCAAGTAGCCACGATTTAGCATGTGAATGCGTCAATGTATTTGCCCACCATGGGCGATGTTTACTTGCAGAAGGTGGCAGGGAAAAACCAAGTATTTCTTCAATTTGACCTACATTTATAGTCACTTGCTCCTCTTGAGAGTTCAGCAAAAATCCATAAAGAGAGGCGTACTTTCCAACATTCTTCTCCATAGTATTTTTCAATTGATCTTTATGTTCACTCAGAGAAGGCTGTGCAATCACTTTAGACGGTGATTTCAAAGACTCCGCCGTTATCAACGCCTGTTGTTCCAGTGCTCTTGTTAGCTTTTGCAACATGTAGCCGATACCCTTACAATCACTCAAAGGAAATATCAGCTCCTGCCCCTGGTTAAACACTGTTTTAACTCGATCAGCATAATGCTTACCGCCCAGCACAGTAATTTCCTCGAAATCCGATAACCCCATGCTCACAGCTTGTTCTTTTAATTGATCGATATGAATGGTTTCATTGGAAGGTTTAACGAAAGACACGTTATAAACCTCTGGAATGATATCCTCAGGAAATAGAAAACCGTATTTCGCGGACAAAATTACCCAATGATCGAAAAAAGTATTAGCATACTTTTGGCACGCTATCGCGAAGACTCCTGTATAAACCTTCTGCGCTTCTACGGGTCCAATTGTTGGCTGTTTGTCCCAAATCTTAGCTGCTCCGCAAGGAATAACACACAGTTTTTTAGACGTATTCATTAGCGAGGACCTCGATTCTATTTAAGTCTTGGTTATTTAATGGCTCTTTATATAATTCATTAACTTGCCATAAGCCACTTCTTCTTATTTTTTCGTTAGGTGAAGACATACCAAGCCAGTGTATAGACGGAATGCATTCTTCGCATAATGATAGCGTTGAGACAAGGCGCGATTCCAAGGATAATCGTTCTGTTTTGTCTTCTATGGAGAGTACACAGAATGAGAAATTCGTCTGAATATAATCACTAACCCTGCGCTCGATATTTGACTGATAAGCTGAATCTATTAAATGCCCATTCTTGAGTTTGGCTACCCGCGTTGTAAAATCTAGTTCCCATACACTTGCATAAGGATCTTTGTCTTTGTTCAGCAAACACCTGCCTATATTCTTGCGAAAAATACTTCTATCTTTATTCTCCTGTACAAAGTGTTGTTTCAAGCGTGAGCGAAGTTGGTTAGGACCCGTATGCGTGCCTACTCGAACAATTCGATCAACACCGTGCCCGTATTCACCTGTTTCAAACAAAATATAGACTCCATTTCTGGGTATCACGCTATCTTCAAAAGGGAATCGATGCCTGGTCAATCCATACGCAATCCTATGTAAGTCGGTACAGTGTTGGCTCATTCTGAACAGCCCCCTTAGACATATAAGAAATTCGTTACTTAAGTGTTAATAAGTGTAATCATACCATAAGAAAATCCCTTAGATTATGATATAATGACAAAAAGGCGGTGAGCAGAATGTCCATTTCAAAAGAACTATTGGAGCAAAGTTTTAAGAATAAACCATATGTAGAACTTAAAGATCTAGTCCAATTAATCGAAGAAAACTTTGGATTCAACGTTTCCCTACAAAGGAAAGATGAGCAACCTACTTTAACCGATGAACAAAAGAAGAGAATGACCTCAGTTATTTTTAAAGATGAGAGCGTTCTGTCCCAACTTCAACAAGCTCAGAAGGATCGTAAAGATGGAATTTCCACATATAGTGACAGCGAGGAAGAATTCGCCAAATTACTGAATGAGGTCGGAAATGAAAAATAATGCCTATAAAGTGCTCTGGACCACTTATGCACGAGTAGCATTGGCGCGTATGAAAAAATACAAAGTGGACCCGATGAATGTATTCAAACGCTCAAAAGCTGTTTTAGCTGATGAGCCGAAATACAAAGCTGATGGGGTCTCTGATTTTCCTGGGTTTGAGTTTAACGGCTATCATTGGACTTTGATTGGTAATGTAGTCATCATCTATAGGATTGACGAGGATCTCCGTGAAGTGTATGTGGATGCTTGTTACTTTGCAAATACGGGGTTGTCTCATTATATTTTTTGGGGAATAGATCCTGATGAAGAATAGCCCAACCCACAAACGGAATCTCACGTGGGTTAGGCTATTTTTGTCCTATAAATCATCTATCTCAACAAGCCACTTTCGAATCTTCTGTTCATTAATTTTTCCTAAAGCATATCTGGCCCATTTCTTCACTTCTAACAGAGTTAATCCGTAATTCGCAAGTTCTTTATTGTGTCTCTTTAGATAATAATAAAATGCTTCTGTTTCTTGAGTTGTTAGAGATAGATATTTTAATTTATTCAAATATTCAATCACATCAATATAATCTATAAATTGAGTTGTAGCTGCTTGCCTATATGGTACTGTTATTTCTTCATCAATTATCCTCTGTTCATTCTCAACACCGTATAAATCTCTTTCTAAACGAGCCTCCGCTTCTACTTTTTCAATTTGAAACAACACTTGATTGGCAAATCCAAGCCTGTTCTCATCCTCTCGATCTTTATCACTAAGCAGAATTTCGTCCCGAATTATTAAAGCTTGTGAAATATTCATTCTATATCCTTCGCTTAACGCAAAGGCTCTAAACGGTGAACGCTTTTGATCCAAGATGAATCTGTGAACAGAAAATGTAATATCATCTCCCACAGAGTGTACATAGTATAAGCTCCTAACATCACTAGTCATGGGACCGTGTGCTTTGTAATCAAATAGCTTAAATATATTATGCTCTGGGAATTCTTCACGCAGTTCTTCTAAAAACTTATCCCATAATCGATCTTCTTCTGTCTTTATTGCCAAGCTATATTCTGCTTCCCAAAGATGTAGGACCCTATGTTTGAAGTCATCGGCTAACTCCCTATCTTCAACAAACCAAATGGACTCAAGTCCTTTGTCAGCAAAGTACTTATTCCTCTTGATGATGGTTTTAACAACTTTATCGTCACCAATTTCATGAACATTCGTAATAACTGATACCGCAAATTCGCGACCATTTTTATTTAAATAAATATCAGGGTAATGCTTCCATTTCTCTTCGGGGTATTCTTTGTATCCGTACTCAACTTTCAAATCTGGTCTGATAAGTTCCTGACCCTTAAGTTCGTTATATATGATTGCCATTATGACTGAATGCTTCTTGTTTTCCCGCTTCGTTTGATTATGATATGTATCGTATGCTTTAGATTGCTGACAAGTCTTTCCCTTACGATGAGCAAAGTGAATGTTGCGAATATCACCAGCACGAAGACGTAGCTCTTCGTGGCAAAAAGGACAGGTCATAGCTCCTTTTTCAGCAGCTTTACGGTACTTATCAATTGTTCCCTCGTGTTGGGATTCACTGTATCTGCTTAATTCTTCTATGATATTGATCTCTTCTTTTTCGTAGCACGCAATCTCCATACAAACGCCCCCCATACATAACGAATGGGTTAACCTTCTACATATTTCGAGTAAAATCCTTTATATTTCCAAAAATGTTTAAATGGAGCTAAGTAATCCTAACCAAAAGAGGTTCTTGAACTCAATGTTCAAGAACCTCTTTTTCAAATCCAACATATTGTTCGATTAAATTCAGCAGATGTTCACCGTTGATGGTCAGAATCGATTTATTTTCTGCACATTCTAATGCCTGCTTAGTGAATTCACCTGTTGTTATATAGAATCCTTCAACTGCATTGAAATCAATCATTGCACTGTGGAACTTTTGAATATCTGGTCTGCCTACCTTAGGAGATGTGTATCTTTTGCACTCCACTAATCGTACTTCCCCATTTCTTCGAAGAATAATGTCTTTGCCACCATCTCCAGTGCGCTTGGTTACCTTACTCTCATACCCTGCACAACGAAATACACGTGCCATATACTCTTCAAATTCAAACGGACACATTTTTTTTAGATAATTCAAATCCCTCAAGCGTGATATCTGCCTTTTCTCTTCCTGCTCACGCTCCATTTGAAGGCGGATGAGTTCCGCTCTTCTTTTATTTTTCACTTCAAAAACAATCCAAACAGTTAACAAACAGAAACCAATCATTGCAATAACAAATACCGTTTGTATCAGCGCATTTTGCTTTAAGAAATACACTTCAATATTTTGAAAGGCCGATACAATTGTCCTAATTATGCTGAATACTAAAAAGATCAGAAATGCTATCAATACCAAAATCACTTTTGAGCTTCCTTTTTTGCTTCTGTAAGATCTTCCGCGTCTTCTTCTTGCCATTATAATACCTCCCTGACGGGCAGTATTATTCCCTACAAATAGCAAATTTAGTACAAGCGACAACATAACTGAGCAGACTTCACCATAAATATAAACAAACAAAGCAATGGACAAAGGGGGAGTAACAATGGGAAGCAATGAGCCTATTTCGCCAAAACAATTCCTAAGTAAAATCGAAGAAGGTCAGGCAAAACTGTACTACGACATAGGAAAACGAGTACATAGTTATTTCGAGGAAACCTTTAAGGAAGTGCAGCAATACCTACAACAATTCCCCCCACAAGATGATGATTCAATGATTGAAGAGTCTGAAAAATACGAACAATTGCTTAACAACTATGGATTATTACAACAGGAATTTCAGAAACTCAAACAAAGCAACGAAAATCAGAGATCTAAAATCCAAAAACTCAAAGAAAACAACGATCGGCTTTCAATGAAGGTAGCGAAAACGAGTTCAAAAAACGCCGCAGAGAATAATGAGACTGAACCCTCAAACCATACTGATCAACCTAAGACTACAACAAAAAAACCGCGAGAACCAAAAAACACAAAGTTAGTTAAAACGTTTACTGTTACAGATGCAACAGATAAAGATCAGCCTGATATTTGGGATTATGAAGGAATGGATCTTCTTAACGAACAATATCAGAATGAGAGTGATGAAAAAAAGGTGTTAGACGAGTAATTAAGAATTCATTGAACATCAAGCTAAACTTATACACTTACCGAAATGTTATATTGCTAACTTATACACTTGCAGAAAGGAATTAATTATTCACCTTAAAATGGGTAATCAATTTATCCCTTTTTTGTCATAGACCGTTGATACAAGATCAATTCAGTTTAATTTGGTAAGGCGAGTGTATAGGGGTACGATCGTACCCCTATACA
>NZ_NFUX01000180.1:0-358 GCF_002264385.1 Paenibacillus sp. VTT E-133280 | reverse complement strand
TGATAAGGGCTATTATGATTAGGATAATAGGGATAGCGAAATTCATATTAAGCAGAGATATCATGTTTAGTTGCACGACGGAAAACAGGATAACTATTAAGAAGCTTGCTGTAATCATAAAATATGACCAAGTACGGCGGTAAGTTACGTCTTGTCTGAAGGAACGATTAGGATCAGTGGGTTGAACCTGCTGCTTCACTCTGCGAATACTCCAATTCTCAAACATGAACAAAAGTGTTATCAACACTTGCATTATCGTAGGCATAAATACAGTACTATAAGATTTAGCTGCATAGCCGTCTACGTTCCAACTACTGTTGTAATGGATCGGAATCTGATCAGGAATCAGATCGTAGTT
>NZ_NFUX01000069.1:0-37893 GCF_002264385.1 Paenibacillus sp. VTT E-133280 | reverse complement strand
TTTTATATTTCTCGCATAAACGCTTACCGTTCTCATAAGGACGCCAAAGCGTTTATGCTTGTACAATAGTAAAGTATATAAAAGGGGAGAGACTATCATGACAGCAGCAATCATCAGTGGTAAACAAGTATCTGAGGAAATTCGTATTGGTATTGCCCAGGAGGTTGCTGAACTGGCGAAACGTGGCGTGAAGCCCGGTCTGGCAGTAATTCTAGTAGGTGAAGATCCAGGATCACAAGTGTATGTTCGCAACAAGGAAAAATCTTGTATTAGCCTTGGTTTCCATTCGGAAGTGCATAAACTGGATGAGTCTACTACGCAAGAAGAATTGCTGGCTCTCGTAGCGCAGCTTAATGAACGCGATGATATTGATGGGATTCTAGTTCAACTTCCATTGCCTAAGCATATTGAGGAAAAAGCTGTTATTGATGCGATCTCCGTGGAGAAAGACGTTGACGGCTTCCACCCTGTAAATGTAGGTAACCTAGTGATTGGTGCTGACAGTCTGCTTCCTTGTACACCGGCAGGTGTAATTGAACTAATTAAACGTACAGGAACAGGAATGGCTGGTAAACATGCTGTGGTCATTGGCCGCAGTAATATTGTAGGCAAGCCTGTATCTTTGTTATTGCAACGTGAGAATGCTACTGTGACGATGTGCCATTCCCGTACAGCTAATATGCAAGAAATTAGCCGTCAAGCGGATATTCTAGTTGTTGCGATCGGACGCGCGAATTTCATTGACGCTTCGTACGTGAAACCGGGTGCTGTTGTCATTGATGTGGGTATGAACCGTTTGGATAACGGTAAGCTTGCAGGTGACGTTGATTATGATAGTGCAAAAGAAGTTGCCGGATACATCACACCTGTTCCGGGTGGGGTTGGACCGATGACGATTACAATGCTGATGAGCAACACGCTGATTGCGGCTAAACGCCGTCACGGCTTGGAATAGGGGTAGGAATTCATGGCGGCAGAGCGGCAGGTCTATTCGATAAAAGAACTCAACCGTTACATCCGCATGAAGCTAGACTCGGATAATTTACTTTCGGATGTATGGATTCGCGGAGAGATTTCCAACTTTACGCATCATGGTAGCGGTCATATGTATTTCACGCTAAAGGATGAGAGCAGTCGGATCAAAGCGATTATGTTTGCTTCTCATAACCAGCGCCTGCCCTTTATTCCGAAGGAAGGTGCTCGGGTAATTGCTAGAGGTAATGTGACCGTATATGAACGGGACGGGCAGTATCAGTTCTATGCCACACACATGCAGCCAGATGGAATTGGTAGTCTATATTTAGCCTATGAGCAGCTGAAGAGCAAGCTTGAGCAAGAGGGGCTGTTTGCAGAAGCGCGTAAACGCCCTTTGCCTCGCTTTCCAAAGTGCATTGGCGTGATTACTTCGCCAACGGGGGCAGCAGTACGGGATATCGTGATTACACTCCAGCGGCGGTTTCCGCAGGTGGCTATTGTAATCTATCCCGTACTGGTGCAAGGCAAAGGCGCCGCACCTTCGATTGTGAAGGCGATTGGAGCGCTGAACCGCATGGGTGAGGCCGACGTGCTTATCGTCGGCCGCGGCGGCGGTTCGCTCGAGGAGCTGTGGGCGTTTAACGAGGAGGAAGTCGCGCGAGCGATATCGGCATCAGGGATTCCGGTCATCTCGGCCGTTGGCCACGAGACCGATTTCACGATTGCCGATTTCGCCGCCGACCTCCGCGCAGCTACGCCCACAGCGGCCGCGGAGCTGGCCGTGCCACATGCCGGCGAGCTAGCTGCGCAGCTTCGCGGGCAGCAGCAGCGGCTGCGCCAAGCGCTGCAAAGACGCGCCCAGCGCGGACGCGAGCGTCACGCGGGGCTGGAACGCTCGCTGGCGCTGGCAGGCCCGCGCCGCTCGCTGATGCAGCACACGCAGCGGCTGGATCAGCTGCGTGAGCGGCTCCAGCGCTCAGCGGATGCACGGCTCAGCCGTTCCCGCGAGCGCAAAGCTGTGCTGCATCATAGTCTGCAGCGGTTCCATCCGCACGGCAGTGTTGCCGCTGCGCGTCAGCGCACTGAAAGCATGCGCCGTGAGCTGATGGGCGCTATGCAGGCCCGCCTGCAGGAGAAGCGAGCTCGCTATGTAGCGGAGATTCGTCATCTGGATGCACTGAGCCCTCTTAAAGTTATGTCGAGAGGCTACAGCTTAGTCTATGACGAAGCAGAAGAACATTTAATCAAATCGCTGACCGAAGTACAGCTTGGCGATCTTGTAGTGATAAAGATGAATGACGGACAGCTGAACTGCCAGGTATGGGGAATGAAGGAGGGTGGCAAAGACGATGACGAAGGAAGCGGAACTTGATTTTGAAGGCGCCATGGACCGGCTGGAGGAAATCGTACGTGAGCTTGAACACGGCGACGTTCCCCTGGAGAAGGCCATCGATTTATTTCAGCAAGGTATGAAGTTATCTCAGCTTTGCGGCAGTAAGCTTGAGCAGGTAGAGCGTAAGATCGAAATGATTACCCTAGAGGACGGAGAACTGCGTAAGAAGCCGTTTGGTGCACGTCTGGAAGGGGACGCCGATGACTCGCTTTGAGCATGAGCTTGAGAGAAGCTCTGAAGGAGAAACACTGCGTCAGCCACTGGAGGAATACATTGCGTCCTTAAGCGATCTAGTCTCACATGAACTAGAGGTTATTCTCCCCGCGCAATGGATGGTTCCAGAGAATTTGCAGCAAGCCATGAAGTATTCACTTATGGCTGGGGGCAAACGCCTCCGGCCACTGCTGGTGATTATCGCATGTGAAGCACTGGGAGGAAGTCGAGAGGCTGCCCTGCCTGTCGCTGCTGCTATAGAGATGGTACATACCTACTCGTTAATTCATGATGATTTGCCTGCCATGGATAATGATGATTATCGGCGCGGAAAGCTGACGAATCATAAAGTCTTTGGCGAAGCGACCGCTATTCTTGCGGGTGATGCCCTTCTGACCCATGCTTTCTACAGTGTGGTACAAGCCTCGCGTAAATTTGGTGTCCCTGCAGAAAGTGTACTATCCATCGTAGAGGATTTGGCGGAAATGGCAGGTCCTCGTGGTATGGTTGGCGGTCAGATTGCAGATATGGAAGGCGAGCAGGGTCTAACCGATCTTGCACAGCTGAAGTACATTCATCTGCATAAGACAGGGGATTTGATTATCTTTTCGCTGCTAGCTGGCGGTCGTATTGCAGGTGCTGACGAGCAGCAGCTTGAGGCTTTGCATAAATTTGGAACAGCCATTGGACTCGCTTTTCAAATCCAGGATGACATTCTAGATTTAATTGGAGACGAAGGTAAACTTGGCAAAAAAACAGGCAGTGATGTTAAGCAGCATAAAGTAACCTATCCTTATTTTATTGGCCTCGAAGCATCGCGAGAAGAAGTGAAGCAGCTTACTGAAACAGCCCATAATGCTGTTCTGAACGGTGGCTTTCATGATAGCCAGCGCCTGCTGGAAATTGCAGATTACTTAATGGCACGTGATCACTAATTATGAACTTTCGAAACGGCTGTATTTCGACAGCCGTTTCGTTTGTGTTATAATGGGTTTTATATAATTTACAACATCTAGGAAAGCGGGGAACTATACGTGCTGCTTCCACAAATAAATGATCCTGAGCAACTAAAATCATTGTCAGTCGATGAATTGACTACCCTAGCGGAGGAAATTCGTCGATTTCTGATTGAGAAGCTAACAGCAACTGGGGGGCACCTCGGATCCAATCTAGGAGTCGTGGAGCTTACCTTGGCTTTGCATTATTGTTATAACAGCCCTCGGGACAAAATGATTTACGACGTTGGGCACCAGGCATATGTCCACAAAATCCTGACCGGTCGTCAAGACCGCTTCGATACCCTGCGCAAATATCAGGGCTTGTGCGGCTTCGTTAAGCGCTCCGAAAGTGAGCATGATGTGTGGGAAGCTGGACATAGCAGTACCTCATTATCGGCAGCAATGGGAATGGCGATGGCCCGCGATCTCAAGGGTGAAGACAATAAGGTGATTGCCGTGATTGGTGACGGCGCTCTTACTGGTGGAATGGCGTTTGAAGCACTTAACCATATTGGCCATGAGAAGCGTAAGCTGATGGTTATTTTGAACGATAATGAAATGTCGATTGCTCCTAATGTAGGGGCCATGCACAATTATCTAAGCAAAATACGTTCGGATCGCCACTATTTGCGTGCCAAAGACGAGGTAGAAGGGCTGCTTAAGAAGATTCCGGCCATCGGAGGACGATTAGCGAAGACTGCTGAACAGTTAAAGAATAGTCTCAAATATATGATGGTACCTGGCGTATTGTTTGAAGAGCTCGGCTTTACGTATCTCGGTCCGGTTGATGGACATGATTTGGAGAAGATGATTGATACCTTCCACCAAGCAGATAACGTGGCTGGACCTGTGTTGGTACATGTACTAACAACGAAAGGTAAGGGCTACAAACCGGCTGAGACCGATTTCTATAAATCACATGCCATTTCGCCCTACAAAATTGAGTCGGGTCAGGCGCTTAAAGCTGTGGGTCCTCCAATGTACACGGAAGTATTTGGCGAGACACTGATCGAACTGGGCCGGGAAGATTCCCGTCTGATTGCTGTTACACCTGCGATGCCAGGAGGCTCGGGTTTATTTCCTTTTGCTAAGGAATTTCCCGATCGTATGATTGATGTCGGGATTGCCGAGCAACATGCGGCTACGCTTTGTGCGGCTTTGGCTATGGAAGGGATGAAGCCGGTATATGCGGTGTATTCTACCTTCATGCAGCGTGCCTATGATCAGATCGTCCATGATATTTGCCGACATAACGCGAATGTTATGTTCGCCATTGACCGCGCGGGGTTTGTAGGTGCGGATGGTGAGACTCATCAGGGTGTGTACGATGTTGCTTTTATGCGCCATATTCCGAATATGGTGATGATGATGCCAAAAGACGAAAATGAGCTGCGTCATATGATGAAGACGGCGCTTGAATATAATGATGGTCCGATTGCTTATCGCTATCCGCGTATTAACGGTACAGGTGTAGCAATGGATCCTGAGCTGCGTACTATTCCAATCGGATCATGGGAACGACTACGTACAGGCGAAGGTTATGCTGTTGTAGCCTGTGGACCTATGGTTCAAGTGGCTGAAGAAGCCGCTGATTTACTGAAGCGGGAAGGGATTCAGGTAGGCGTCGTGAATGCGCGGTTCCTGAAGCCACTGGACAACTCCATGCTGCTTGATTTGGCTCACGCTGGAACCAACATGGTTGTTATTGAAGAGGCTTGCCAAGCGGGAAGTCTCGGCAGCTCGGTATTAGAATTCTACGCAGAGAATGAAATTTATGACGCTCGTGTACATCTGATGGGTGTACCTGACATCTTTGTGGAGCACGGCTCTATTAAAGAACAGCGCCAGGAAACAGGTCTTACTGTAGAAGCGCTATGTGCACGTATCAAGTCCATGATGGCTTTGAGTGCATATAACTACAAAACAACTTCGTCTTCCTAAATGGAAGCCGGAAATTAGCAACCCTTTGAACGATCGGGAGATGACCATGGAACACCGTAAAGAACGGATAGATGTACTACTTGTTGAGCAAGGTTTTTATGAAAGCCGTGAGAAGGCTAAAGCAGCTATTATGGCAGGACTGGTGCTCGCGGATGAAGAACGCATTGAAAAGGCTGGTATGAAGGTGTCACGGGAGGCTACCCTTAAGGTTAAAGGCTCTGTGCATCCCTATGTCAGTCGTGGGGGACTAAAGCTGGAGAAGGCTCTACGCCAATTTAATATTGATCTTACGGGACGGACCATGCTGGACATCGGTGCTTCTACTGGAGGCTTTACGGATTGTGCACTTCAGAATGGGGTAAGCCATGTGTACGCGATTGACGTTGGCTATAATCAGCTGGACTGGTCGCTGCGTAATGATGAACGTGTTAGTGTGATGGAACGAACGAATTTCCGATATATGACGCCTCCAGATTTGGTGGGTCCTATTCCGGATTTTGCGAGTATTGATGTTTCATTTATCTCCTTAAAAATAATTCTTCCACCGCTCAAAGCTTTGCTTAAGCGCCCGGCGGATATTGCTGCGCTGATCAAGCCACAGTTTGAGGCAGGACGGGAGAAGGTTGGTAAATCAGGTGTAATTCGTGATTCTGCTGTTCATAAAGAGGTATTAATTAATGTACTGACCATGGCGGCAGAGCTAGGATACCAGCTGAAGGGATTAACTTTTTCACCGATTACAGGCGGGGAAGGCAATATTGAGTTTCTTGCTCACTGGAGACTAACACCTGAATTGGCGGAAGCTGAAGAAGGTATATTAGAGCCTTCAGAGGCTGTATCAACAGTCCTTCCAGTGGAGAATTTCCCATCCCTAGCGGATGAAGTGATTAAGCAGGCTACGGGTACTTTTAATGTAAATTCGACTCATGGAAACTCATCGCGCCGGTGAGTTTCTTTTTCCATATGGAAAATAACAATTATTCGGAAAGCTTCTAAAAAGACAGCTTAGAAGAAGGAATTGGCATGGCTTCACGCGAATAAATCACCGAGGTGATTGATAGTGGCGGGTAGCTCTGACAAGGTCGTCATGGCGTTTATTGGAGTAGCATTATCGATTTTTATAATTTATCGGATATATATATGGCTGCAAAGTTCTCCGCGTTCTTTCATGAAGGATCAGATCCCGTTTAATAAAGTGATTATTCCTCACCCATCTATAGACATACTAGAGGATGAAGGGTACGAGGTCGTTGGAGGGAAGCTCAAAATCCCGTTGTCCTTCAACGTAAACGGGGCGCAGATGTATAGCCGGTTATTTATAGATTATGTGGCGACTAAAGAGGAAGGATCAATATATTTGGTTATCCTTTCTAGACCACGCAAACCTTTGGATTTCACAGGCAGCGGCTTACGAGATACCTTGCTTCCTTACTTACTGATTTATCCGGAATGTAGCGGAGTTTTGTATGTTAATGTTGCTGCGGGATCTATTCAAGTGATTAGGCTCGGCAGGGATGACGGAGAATCAAACTGAGTCCATATTTAACTAGGTGTATGCTTCCGAAGTAGTTTTGCCGAAGCAATTCGGGGAGCATCGCTTACAAAACTAAGTCCATGCTTCCGATGTAGTTTTGTCGCTGCTAATCTGGAAGTGTCGCTTACAAAACTTTTAGGAGGCAACAATGAAGGGACAACGACATATTAAGATACGCGAGATTATTACGCAAAAGGATATCGAGACACAGGACGAGCTGGTGGAAGCCTTGCGTGAATCCGGTTTTCAGGTTACTCAAGCTACAGTATCTCGAGATATTAAAGAGCTATTGCTCATTAAGGTGCCTATGGATGATGGAAGATACAAATATTCGCTTCCAACGGA
The DNA here is from genome assembly GCF_002264385.1 of Paenibacillus sp. VTT E-133280. NCBI lineage: Bacteria > Bacillati > Bacillota > Bacilli > Caryophanales > Paenibacillaceae > Paenibacillus > Paenibacillus sp. VTT E-133280. The sequence continues at coordinate 30,494 of NZ_NFUX01000069.1, read as the reverse complement.
TCAACGGTACAATCCAATACAGAAGCTAAAGCGCGTTTTGGTGGATAACTTTGTGCAGATCGATTCATCGGCTAATCTTGTGGTGATGAAATGCTTACCGGGTACGGCTAACTCAGTCGCTGCTTTGATTGATAATATTGACTGGCCACAAATTATGGGGACCATCTCTGGCGATGATACCATTCTTATTATTTGCCGCCAGCCTGAGGACAGCAAGAATGTAATTTCACAAATCATGGGTTACATTTCTTAATTTTTTATTCTATCAAATTCTTATCATCTTCTCGGAGGTGCTCTATTAGTGTTAGAAACCTTGTCTATCCGCAATCTAGCCGTCGTTGAGGCGGTAGATGTGCATTTTTATCCTGGCTTCCATGTGCTCACAGGGGAGACTGGGGCAGGTAAATCCATTATTATTGATGCGCTTGGACTGATTGCCGGAGGGCGCGGCTCCGCGGATTCTATTCGTTACGGTTGTGAAAAAGCAGAAATGGAAGCGCTCTTCAGCCTCCCAAGCGGTCATCCCGTCTGGGATACTTTAGAGCGTCTTGGCATTGAGGCTCAGCGTGAGGAGCATCTTATAATACGCCGTGAGCTCACCTCTCAGGGTAAAAGTACATCACGTGTAAACGGACAGATGGTCAATCTTACTATGCTACGTGAAATTGGCGAGCAGCTGGTTAATATTCATGGACAGCATGAACACCAAAACTTATTGAAGGCAGAACGACATTTGGGACTGTTAGATACATACGGAGAACCCATTATCGGGCCGCTAAAAGCGGTATATCAGGAAAAGTATTCCGCCTTTGCGAAAGTGGAGAAAGAGCTCCGAGAGCTGCAGGAATCCAGCCAAAAGGCTTATCAAATGCTTGATTTGTACCGTTTTCAGTTAGAAGAAATTTCATCTGCAGCATTAAAACCGGGAGAAGATGAATTACTTGCCGAAGAACGGGTCAAACTATCCCACAGTGAGAAAATGATGGATTCCGTATCCGGTGCATATGAGCTTCTCTACGATAGACAAGGCTTAGAATCCATCGGTAATGTCATTTCCAGACTCGAGGACGCGGTTCGTTATGATGAAAAGGGACTTAAATCCGTGCTCGAGCAGTTGCAGTCCTCTTATTATCAGCTGGAGGATGCTGCATTTCAGCTTCGTGATTATCGAGAAGAGATCGAATTCAATCCACAGCGGCTCGAAGAAATCGAGAATCGTCTCGATTTAATTACCGGACTCCGCCGTAAATACGGAGATAGTGTAGAACAGATTTTGGCTTATTATGAACAAATCCATCGGGAAACCGATCTGCTTGAGAATAAAGATGAATACCTGGAGAAACTGACGACCAAACGCGATGCATTGCTTTCTGTATTAATGGAAGCAGCTACTGAATTAAGTGAAGCACGGAAGCTGTGTGCGTCTGATTTAGCCACGCAAGTGGAGAGTGAGCTTAAAGATCTTCAGATGGAAAGAACCTCGCTACAGGTTAAATTAGACACGCTGGAGGACCCGCGTGGAGTTGAGTATAAGGGTCGGCGTATTCGTCTTACAAGACAAGGGATCGACAGTGCGGAATTTATGATTTCCCCTAACCCTGGCGAGCCGTTAAGACCCCTTGGCAAAATTGCCTCGGGTGGTGAGTTGTCGCGTATTATGCTGGCAATGAAGAGTATTTTTGCGCGTCATGATGCGATTCCAGTTCTAATTTTTGATGAGGTGGATACCGGTGTGAGTGGTCGGGCTGCTCAATCCATTGCAGATAAACTGTATAAGCTGAGCTCCACATGTCAGGTGTTCTCCATTACGCACTTACCTCAGGTGGCTTGTATGGCTGATCATCAGTATTTAATCCGCAAAAAGGTTGAGGACGGAAGAACCATGACAGAAGTGGAATCACTCACGAATGATGGACGTGTAATGGAGCTGGCCCGAATGCTGGGTGGAGTGGAAATTACCGAAAAAACATTGCACCACTCGCAGGAAATGCTTAATTTGGCCGAGGCAAGTAAGGCTGCAACAAGCTAAGCGGAACAATGATTGACAGTAATAAAAGCCTGGGGGCAAGGTTATCTTATAGGTACGCAATTGGCGACCACCTTTTTCGTCAAGCGAAAGAAGCAAAAGGGAGCGTGACAGCCATTGAAGCCTAACCTCAGGAAGTTAATGCCAGGCCTTTTATTTGCCTTCTTTCTTAGTTTATCGGGCATAACGGGAACCCACCAAAGTTTTGCCGCACCACTGAACAGTGAACCTGCCAAGGTGAGTGCGCATGGAATCAAACCGGAACTAAAGGTGATCCCGGGAGGTCAAACGATCGGAGTAAAGGTGAAATCAGCAGGTGTTCTGGTTGTTGGACATCATCTGATTGAAGTATCCGAGAAATCCAAGCTTTCCCCAGGTGAGATCAGCGGTTTGGTGCCAGGTGATTTGATGATCTCCATTGATGGAGAGAAGCTGGACGAGTTATCTAAGGTGGCCAAGCTTGTGGATCGTGCTGGAAAAGCGAATAATTCTCTGACGATTGTCTTTAAACGCGCTGGGAAAGAGCATACAGCCAAGCTCAAACCTGCGTATGATATTAATGACAAAGTCTGGAGGTTAGGCCTGTACATTCGAGATTCTGCAGCGGGTGTCGGCACGTTAACTTTTTATGCCCCGAAACAGGGGGTTTATGGAGCTTTAGGACATGTGATTACGGACATGAATACCGGAACACCAATTGTTGTTGGCAGCGGTCATATTGTTCAGTCCAGTGTAACTTCGATTTCTAAAAGCCAGGATGGCGATCCGGGTGAGAAACGAGCCCATTTCTTAAAAGAAAGCCAAGTGCTTGGTAATGTGGAGAGTAACACAGATTTTGGCATCTTCGGTAAAATGAGTCGTAATCCCGAGCATAGTCTTTATAAAGAACCTATTCCTGTGGCAATGAGCAATCAAGTCAAGGAAGGTCCAGCTGAAATTCTTACCGTTGTAGATGGGCAGCAGGTAGAACGATTTAAGGTTGATATCATTCATGTGGCACATCAGCAGACACCCGCGACAAAGGGTATGGTCATTCGTATCACAGATCCGCGACTGATCGATAAGACAGGTGGTATCGTTCAAGGGATGAGCGGAAGTCCAATCGTTCAAAATGGACGGCTCATCGGCGCTGTAACTCATGTGTTTGTAAATGATCCTAAGTCCGGCTACGGTTGCTTTATCGAATGGATGCTTAAGGATTCTGGTGTAACCCTACAGGAGAATAGGTATCCAATTAATCTTAAGGCGGTTTAGCCTTAAGATTTTTTTGTCGAAGGATTACGAAGATCATCGAACTTTGAAATAAAATATTTAATTATAATCCATGCCAGAAAAAAAATAAAGAAAAATAATTTTCGACAGAAGGGAATTCAATCTCCATGTCGAAAATGTTAAGAGACAAGAAAAAAATGTTATTTTCGAATAGCAGATATAATTAAGGAGGAAGCAGCCAGTGCAGAATATTGAAGTGTTGTTGGCCGATGATAACAGGGAGTTTACGAATTTGCTTTCCGAATACATTTCTGAACAAGAAGATATGACGGTAACGGGTATCGCCTACAATGGTGAAGAAGTGCTTCAAATGCTAAGCGAAGCACGCAAAGTTCCCGATGTCCTTATTCTTGATATCATCATGCCACATTTAGACGGTCTGGGTGTCTTGGAACGTCTGCGTGATATGGATCTGAATCCTCAACCGAAGATCATCATGCTGACCGCTTTTGGTCAGGAGAACATCACTCAAAGAGCTGTACAGCTTGGTGCATCCTATTATATTTTGAAACCGTTCGATATGGAGGTCCTGGCAAATCGTGTACGTCAGCTTGTAGGGGTCCAAGGCAGCATGAGCTCATCCTCTAACATGTACAACTATTCGTCGACGTCCAGATCGAATGTAGTGCCGCTTACAAAGGGCAAGAATCTTGATGCTAACATTACCTCGATCATTCATGAAATCGGTGTTCCAGCACATATCAAGGGTTATCAGTACCTGCGCGAAGCGATCACCATGGTATATAACAATATCGAGATCCTTGGTGCGATTACAAAAACACTCTATCCAGCCATAGCAGAGAAATTCAAGACCACGCCTTCACGTGTAGAACGCGCGATTCGCCATGCAATTGAAGTGGCTTGGACCCGTGGCAATATCGACTCCATCAGCCATTTATTCGGCTACACCATTAATATCTCCAAATCTAAGCCTACTAACTCGGAATTTATTGCCATGGTAGCCGACAAGCTGCGGATTGAGCATAAGGTTAGTTGAAAGGGTTAGGGGCAGTGCGTGGTAAGGGATTGTGGGTTGCTTGTAGGTGTTTAGGCTAAAACAATTTTGCCTACAAACTTCTCTTTGGGTAATTTAAAGCCAATCAATTTCTTATGTGTATATGTATAAATTTCACTCCTTTATTGGGTTCGGTAAATCCAATGGAGGAGTGTTTGTTTATGACTGATTTTGAATTTCAAATTGATAATTTTATGTTGTAGTATATCTACAAACACAATTAAAATCACTGATGTAATAGTAATGAAAATGAAATAACAAAGAATCCTTGTGAAAAAATCGAGAACCCAAAAAATTATTAGAAAAATCAAAAAAAAGCTCAGTGTAGAAAGCGTAAAACTTGTTCTTGCACAGTTTGATACATCGAGGTATGAACAGTTAACTTTCTTCAATAGAGTTGATTATAGAGATTATTTAATGGAACAATTTAGCATCTGATAAAACAAATATTTAATTTAGAAGGAGACATATGAACTTGAAAAAATAGTGGGAGTGTGAAATGTGGAAAAAATATTATTGGTTTGTATTATGATAATGTTGATGTTAGCATCGGCTAATGGAAATGTTGAAATGACATCAAATCCAAATCCTTTTAGTGAGCCTAAATCTGAAACGGATGAGTCTATTATTCCAAAAAACACATCCGTATATTGTGCTCAAGAAAGTATAAATTTGGATAGTGAAACTGAAAAAGATTTCTATGGAACTTGGAAAGTTGCGAAGCTTTTAGGTTTTGCAAATTCATATAATGATGCTTCTGAATATCCAACAGGGCAAAAATTCATTGGCGATGAAATTATCATCAAAAAAGACTTTTTTTCATCAAAAGGACTTAAAAACTATAGTGTTTATCAATATGAACTAAAAAAACCATTATATGAGATTACAGCGACATGTTATAACTCTGACTCTTTTTATAGATTATATAAAATAGATATCCCAGACTTAAATATAAATGATGTAGTAAAAGTAATAAATATAAGTGACCCTTCTACAAACCTTGGAATACCTTTAAGTTTTTTTGTTGTTAATAACGATAGGCTTATCTTATTATCAGAGGCAACTATTTTTGAGCTTAAAAAAATTACTGATTAAATGAATGCGATTCTGAAAATACCGTTGATATGGAATGGCGTTTATTATTTGCGTTGTATTATAAATTTGGTAGTAATTTAAAATGAATAGTCAGAAAATATTTCCTTCTCAAAAAACGTATGCTCGGTATAATGCAGCAAAAAGACACTGAGATCTTATTCATCAGTGTCTTTTTTTAGACATTTTCCCACCAGAGGGTTGTAGTTTAAAGCAGCTTAATCAGCTCTTCTAGCTCGTCAACCATACCTTTTGCAAGTTCAAAATTATTGTCTTTTAATGCCAATTCTATTTTCGTTTCAACTGCTTTTTTATTTTGTTCATTTTCTAAATAGTCTTTATCAAAATGACTGGCATAAATCATCTTTCTGAATTTTCGCATACTCATTTTTCTAATCGTCTTATCGTCAATGATTAATACATAATCCATACCATTTACTACAGAATAGAAATCATGAGAAATCATGAGAATCGCACCTTTATAATCTTCAATGGCTTTCTCCAGTGCGATTTGTGTATAGGTGTCTAAATGGCTTGTCGGTTCATCAAGAAGCAATAAGTTTGCTTTGCTAGCAGAAACTTTTGCCAATTGCAGTATATTTTTTTCGCCACCGGATAAAGATTCTACCTTTTGATTAAGAATTTCTCCTTCAAAGCCATAGTTTGAAAGATGTGCTCTAATCTCATCATAAGTTGCAAACCCAGCATCGATGAAGTCTTCTAGTATGGTATTAGAATCCTTTAGCACTTCGTCTTGAAGCTGAGAAAGATAAGCCACTTTAATATCAGCATTTATTTCAATTGAATCATGATTATTTTTAAAGATATCTCGGAGTAAAGTCGTTTTCCCGGTACCGTTTGGACCGATAAGGGCTACTTTATCTGTAGGTTTCATCTCAAAGTTAACATTTTCTAAAATCAACTCATCAAAGGAAACACTATAATTATTCACATTTAAAACAGTGATGTCTTCTTCAATTTCATTGTCCACACCAAAACTGATTTCCGGTTGCTTAATATCAACGAATGGCGCTTTAATTTTTCGCGCTTCCAATCTTTCTTGAAACTTAACCCTAGCTTTTAATGCTCTCCCTCTAGATGCTTCTGAATTATAGGTTGCGATCGCTCTAAGATTATCAATAATGTCATCGTATCTCTCAATTTCTTCTTGTTCAGCGACTGCGATTTCTTGTAACTCAATTTTTGTCTGAAGTAATGAGAAGTTATACTCAATATATCGCCCATCGAACTCTTGGATCTCCATGTTTTCAAGGTGTATAATTTTGTTAAAACAATGATTCAATAGATAACGGTTATGCGTAACAACTAGCAATATTCCTTTGTGAGCATTAATAAGATTTTTAAGTGCATTTAGATTTTCAAAATCTAAAAATACATCGGGCTCATCCATAATCATTAAGTCTGGACTAGTGAGCATTTCCTTCATCACTTGAATAAGCTTGAATTCCCCACCACTTAGGTCGGATACCCTAGCATCTTTTAGCTTTAAAAGGTTGGCCAAATTTAGTTTCTTATTAATATTGCTTTCAAAATCATTTCCATCCATTAAATCAAAGGCATCTAGAGCTAATTGATACTTTTCGAGTAATGAATCAATATCTGATGATGTTTCCATTTCACTGAGAATACCTGTTATTTCATTTTGTATCTTAATAAATTCTTCTCCTATATATTCAAAAACGGTTGTTTCTTTAGTTCTGTCTACTTGTGAGAACTGACTTACATATCCAATTTTGCAGGTTGGGTCAATTTCTAGCTTGCCTTCGAACAAATATTTTTCTGGATCCATCAGTATATCGATCAGTGTACTTTTACCACTGCCACTTGTTCCTATAAAAGCGCAATGTTGTGCTTCTTCTAACGTAAATGAAATGTTTTTATATAGTTCTTTTTGCGGAAATGCGAAGGATAAGTTATCAACTTTTATCATAGTATTACCTTTCTTTATAACTAAATTAGTGAATATGAATAGAAGGATTGAAGATCATAGATTTTGAGTTTACCGTTGATAGAGTAACACTGTTTACATACAACTTCAATCATTTCGAAATAAAGTTGTTTGTGAAATCGAAAAACACAACTTAGAAAAATAGAATCAGACATACTCAGATGGCTTCTTATAGCAAGATTACATACGGCCAGTAGTTGTGTTGGCTGTGGCAGAGTCTCTTAGTATATCTTTCATGTTACGAATCTATTGGTTATAATTGGAAGAATAATAAATTCAGGAGGTCGTAGACATGAAGAAGAAAATAGTAGGAATTGTAGCAGCCGCGTTGTTACTTGGTGGTTCAATAGGATTCGCAGCGAGCTCGTCGTTAATTGGCGCTAAAGTTTCCGGAATGTATACGATAAAACAAGACGGAAAGAAGATTGCAGATGCGATTGTAGTAAATAACTCGGCCTACGTACCTGTGCGCACGATGTCCGAAGCGACCGGAGCAGGGTTAACGGTTGAAGGAAAGACGATAATATTGGAGAGTAAGGAGACTGAGAAGGCAGCACTAAAAGCAAGTATTGCAGCTGCTAAACTCCGGGAAAGATTGGCAGGGGCAGAATCAAGCGTTCAAGTTCTCAAAGAAGCCATCCAACTGGTGGAAACTACTGCGGCCGACCTAACAAGCGCAGCAGACCAAGAGGCTCGAAGAAACTATATCGCGGAGTTGAATAAACGTGTTGCCTTCATGGAAACAGAAATTGCGCAGCTCAAGGAGCAACTTGGCGAATAATAAATGAGTAATGACGAAGAGTCTCGCCATTACTGGTGCGGCTTATCCGTACTCAAACATTCGACGACGAAATTGGCTGCGAACCTGCGGATTGTGTGGTGGAATGACCGATATATCAGGCGGAGTTAGACGCAATAATGGCGTTAATATCAGCGCGTTGAGGAGGTTGTGTTCTTTGACCAAAAGGATGATAATTAGAGAAATAGCAGAACTAATTACTTTACATAACTTTATACCCTAAAAGCGAGGCGTAACGAAATGAATACATCTGAGTTTCAACAGTATGTGAAGAAGTTCAGTGAAACCAAAGGTTTTGACACGAGCTCCATCGAGCAGAGAATGCTGTACTTAATGACTGAAGTAGGGGAATTGTCCAAAGAAGTGCTATCCGTATCCTTCGACCCCGGTGCAGAGAAGAAAGAAAACTTGGGATTTGAAATGTACGATGTAGTGTGGAATATTTTTGATTTAGCCAATAAGCTAGGCATTGATCTGGAGCAGGCTTTTAAACGTAAGCTTGAGATCAATGAGGAGCGGTCCTGGGAATAATTGAATACGATAAAAAGTCCAAGGACCTCCCATGAAGGGAAGCCTTGGACTTTTTTGCCTAAAAAATTTTATTTAAATGAAGCATAACCTTCATCAGCCATTACAACACTACCGTTAATTGCACTAGCTTCTGGTAAGGAGAGCAAGTATACAGTGTCTGCAACTTGTTCAGGCAATGTTAATTTGTTACCCATTACTTTGCTCTTCATCTGGTCGACCATTCCTTGATCTTTATATCCTTGGATAATAGGCGTATCTACAGCGCCTGGAGCAACGGCAAGCACGCGGATGCCATGAACGGACATTTCAAGTGCTGCGGATTTAGTCATCATAATGACCGCACCTTTAGAAGCGTGATATGCGAATGTACCTGGGGAAGCTAGGAATCCAAATACAGAAGCTGTATTGATGATGACCCCTTTGATGCCGAGCTCACGCATTTTTTTACCTGCTGCGATAATACCGTGGGCAACACCATGCTGATTGACATTAATAACACTATGATAATCCTTAAGGTCTTGGTCTAGTACAGGAGTGACGCGGCCGATCCCGGCATTGTTGAACATAACATCAATTCTTCCATATGTGGCAACGGTTTTCTCAACCAGTGCTTCTACCTCTTCGTATTTTGAAACATCCGTTTTGACGAAAATAGCTTCGCCACCATCCTTGATAATCTGTGCGACCGTTTCTTCACCTAATTGTTGATTGAAATCGGCAACGACCACTTGATCACCTTTACTTGCAAATGTAATTGCGGTTTGTTTCCCGATTCCACTGGCTCCACCTGTAATTACGGCTACTCTTTTGTCTGTCATTTGGGACTCCTCCTCGAGAAATATAGTTATACTAGAAATATAGGTTCATAAGGTGAAAAGGTTATTTACTAACTTATTTACATTGTAGCACTTGTCTAAATTAATTAAAATTTAAGTAAATTTAATAGGTGTTAAGTAAATATTAACTTAGGGAGTGATTCAAATGAATTTAGAGCAATGCGAGAATATCGTAGAAGTCGCAAAGATTGGTTCACTAACCAAAGCTGCTCAGAATCGTCATATTACCCTGTCTGCCATAAGCCAGTCCATAACACTGCTGGAAGCGGAGCTTGGAGTTACTTTGTTCATTCGTTCGCGAGGCCAACGAGCAGTTCCTACAGCAGAGGGACAAGCTATTATCAGCAAAGCAAATGAAGTCTTGATGAAAGTAAATGAATTAAAAGCTGAAGCACAGATCTACAGTGATGCGCTTAGTGGTCATTTGAAGATTGCTACGATTCCGGGACCTATGCACCTAATCGTGAGGGTCGTATCCGGTTTTAAAGCGGATTTTCCAAATGTGAATATAGAGATTTTTGAAAAGGGACCTAAAGAAATTCTGGATAATGTGCTTCAGGATGAAATGGATATCGGACTGATGGTCTCGCCAGGGGGTTTATCAGAGAAACATAAAGGGGTCGTATTCGAGGAATTAATGGAAGGTAAGATTGTTGTAGGCGTACATCCTCAATCACCACTAGCTTTAAATACAACAATTACGCCCGAACAGTTAGTGGGCCAGACGTTGGTTTTATACGATGATCATTACATACAGGACTTTGTGGAGCGTTATTTACTGAAAGTCGGGCCGATGAATATTCTTTTTACAAGCAATAACACCCGTGCCATTGACAATGCAGTGGCGTCAGGACTCGCGATCACGATTGGGATGGATTATTCTTTTCTAAAAACATTTGAGGGTTCTCAGAAGATTATGAAGACAATCGAGCTACGATCACCAGATCATAATACTCCGGGGTCCATTGTTTCAGCTTCTAAACAAGGATCGAAAACGGTCAGAAGATTCATCAACAGGTTGAAACATGAATTTGAGGAGGGGATTAGAAGAAGTTAACAGTATGCCTTGGTAAATTTTATCTAACCTTTACGCTTCCTAGTTAATATAAACCCTATGATGTTGTCCAAGCTCAGAATAGTTATTAGGACAGCCAAGTGGGGAGGATGTCAACACAGTGAGAAGGTATCTAAGGCAAATTAATATGGCAGTTATTTTTGTTTTGTTGATTTCGTTGTTGCAGCCGGGAGTATTTGTTCACGCTTCCATTTCTGATTTACCAGCAACAAACTACGGAACCGTTATTGATGTGCGGCAAACAGAGCTTGCACCTGGGGCGATGTACACCTGGATGGATCTTCAGAATGAACGTGGTTTACAAAAGATTCATGCAGTGGAGTTCAATCCAGGGCAAGGCCATTTAGAACTGCGGGCAGGTAAGAAGGATGGAAAGGTATACGGTATGAAGGGTGTTACAGAAATGGCCGCTTATGCGGATTCGCCTGGAAACCGGGTGATCGCAGGAATTAACGGTGATTTTTATGAAATCTCCGGTTTTGCCACAGGTGTTCCGAATGGATTATTTATGGACGATGGTGTAATCCTGAACAGTTCGATTTCAGCTTTTACTTTCGGTTTAAAAGAAGATGGCAGCTCGATTTATGGGGTGCCGAAGCTGACCAAGAACGTAACGATTAATGGAAAAACAACGAATTTAACCAGCATCAACCGATATCGGAATACGAATGAGCTGGTTCTTTATACGGAAGATTATAATACAACTACAAAGTCGACCAATGAGGGTGACGAGGTTGTTCTAGATATTGTCGAGGGAGAAGTGAAGAGCGGCCAGACCTTGAAGCTGAAGGTATCTGAGATTCGCAACAATCAAGGCAATACGCCGCTTACCAAAGGAAAAGTAGTTTTGTCTGCTAACGGAACGTCTCGTGCTGTTCTGCAGGGGTTATCGGTTGGCGATAACGTTACTGCGACCTTTGCGCTTAGCGGAGAATGGAATGATGTGAAGGTAGCCATTGGCGGCGAGGGGCCGCTGGTAAAAGACGGAATAGTTCAACAAGGTGTAGGGCCTTTAGGAATTCATCCACGTACAGCCATTGGGACAAAAGCGGACGGAAGTCTCGTTCTATTCGAAGTGGATGGAAGATCTCCAGGTTTTAGCGAAGGTGTAGATACCGATGAGCTAGGCTACATTCTGAAGGATATGGGCGTAGTGAACGCCATGAATCTGGATGGAGGCGGCTCTTCTACTTTTGTGGCCAGAATGCCGGGTGCACCTGGTGTCAAAATGATGAATCAGGGCTCTGATGGCTATGAACGTAAAACCGGCAACGGTTTGCTGGTCGTCAACACAGCCCCAGAGCAATTTACAGCTTCTAAGCTGGTTGTACAGCCGAATGCGGAACGTATTTTGCAAGGCTCCAGCTTAATGTTCAAAGCAGCAGGAGTGGACGAGAACGGCCATCCAGCACCTTATTCGGGTACTTTGAATTGGCAGGTGGACGCTAACATTGGTACTGTCGATGCGAACGGAGTCTTCACCACAGGAACCACTGCCGGCATAGGGACGGTAATTGTAGAGGCTGGGGCAGTCAAAGGCAGTGGGGAAATCGAAGTCGTGGATAAGCTCACAGACCTTAGTTTTCCTGATGAGATCAAAACTTATTCTTCAGGTGCTGCTGCGCAATTAACTGTGAAGGCGCTACGGAATGGACAGGTAATTCAAGCCGACAACCATAGTTTTGAATGGCGGGTTGAGGGCGAGATCGGAACTGTAGATGAGAAAGGTCTGTTTCAAGCGACGAGTGAAAACGGGAAGAACGGGAAGATTTATGCTAAGTACGGGGACGCCCAGACCTCTTTTGAAGTAAATGTGGGGTTGCCGCCTGTAATGCTGGAGGATTTTGAGAATGGCATTGATAAATATATTGCCTCCAGTGCAGCAGCTAACAGTGTAACAATTCAGGAAGTGACAGATCAGGATTTTGTCCGCAATGGGGCTAAAGCCTTGAAGCTGGAATATGATTTTGTTAATAAAACGGGCACATCGGGTGCTTATTTAGCCGCAGGCTCAACTGCCAATCGGATTCAGATTCCGGGGTATCCTGAGAAAATTAGTATGTGGATCTACGGAGATGGCAAAAAACACTGGCTGCGGGGACAAATTCGTGATGGCAATAATGCAGCAGTGCCCGTGGATTTTACCGATCAGGTAAATGGTGTGAACTGGACGGGTTGGAAATACGTCGAAGTATCCGTGCCTAAGGGGAAAGCCACCCCGTTAACGATGGATATGCCTGTCCGCTATATGGAGACAAGCAATCTTAACAAGAGCGCGGGTGCTATTTACGTTGATGATATTCGTGCCATTTATGGTCCGATAGAGGAGGATAGAACACCTCCTGTGCTTAAAGATGCCTATCCTGGCGTGAACGAAATTGTCAAAACAGCTTCGCCGACTCTTTCCGTCAATGGTGAGGATGATGGTTATGATCCAGTGGTGCATCCGGGAACGACCTTAATCGATCCGGACAAAACACGAGTGTATGTGGACGATCAATTGGTGGAGCATGGCTTTTATCCTCCAAAAGGTCAGATTACTTATAAACCAAAGGTTCCACTTACAGAAGGCCGTCATAAAGTGAAAGTTGCGATTCGCGATTTGAGCGGTAACCAGACGATAAAAGAATGGTATTTCACAGTAAATTTGGGCTCTCCGTTCTATGTGTACAAAACACCAGAAGTAGTATATGCCGGGAATACTTACACTTTGGACGTAACGGCTGAGAAAGCGGGCAAGCTGAAGGAAGGAAATCTTACGTTTGCTTTTAATCCGGCTGCAGTTAAAGATTTGCAGGTAATTCGGGGGGATAAGGTATCAGAAACGCAAATAGAGTCGATCATTGATCCAGCTTTGGGCACAGTGCGTCTTAACTTAACGAATATCAATTCCTCTAATTTAGGAGATATGGATCTAATCGGACAAATTCAATATACGGTTCGAAATGATTATGCGGGTCCTTTTACTCAGGAGCAGCTGGCTGGGGATACAAGCAAACCTTTTGTAATTGAAAATACATCCGGTTCTGTAACTTCGACAGAAGGTACCGGGGTTCCTATTTCTTTTATTGGAGCGGCTGTTGAATCTGTTGTAAAGACACAGTTGATGCTCACTTGGAACCATTATGATCTTGCGAAGGGCTTTGATGCGTCTTTTGCGGTAAAAGATCTGAATGGAAGTGTTGTTGAAGGTGCGAAGCTGCTGTTCGATGGATTGGAGGTACAAGGCGCAACTTCAGGGGGAAGTGGGACACTTACAACTGGCTTTGTCACTTCAGCTGAAGGAACTTTTAAATTGCAGGCGGTAAAAGGAAATACTTATAGTCCTGTAATGACGTTCAAGGTTGCTCCATATGACGGTACTGCTGCTCCTCGTAATGTTAATGTTACGATGGGCCAGGATGCAGCGACTTCTCGCCAATTCACTTGGCAGACAGAACCGTTAACCGTGAATACTGTAGTAGAACTTGTGAAAAAAGCAGAGTTCACAAGCTTTCAAGCCGCGAATGTAATGAAAATTACCGGCAACAGTTCAATTTACAATACCAACAATGATGGAACGATGCGAGTTCATAAAGCAGAGGCAGTAGGGCTTACCCCTGGAACCGAATATGTATATCGTGTGGGGGATGGGGAGTCAAATGTAAGTGAGCAAGGAACCTTCGTTACAAGCGGGGGGGAGAGCGCTTCTACGAAATTCCTGTTTATCGGAGATTCTCAAGCGGATTCTAAAGCGGGATTTGGTCTTTGGGGCAATACGATTGAGGCTGCTTTTGCCTATATGCCGGATGCTGAAATGCTGGTCCACGCTGGAGATATGGTGGATAAAGGCTTTGAACAAGAGCAGTGGAACTGGTGGTTCGATGCAGCCCAAAAGCAGCTGATGAATACCACGCTTGTTCCGATTATCGGGAACCATGAAGTGATGGGAACCAATGGCGATGGGGATTACCTGGCGCAATTCAATAACCCGCAAAACGGTGCGGCGAGCGTAAAAGGTACGAATTATTCTTTTGACATTCAGGCTACACATTTTGTGGTTATGAATACAGAGCATTCAGGTGCTCCATACACTGAACAGGCAGAGTGGCTGGATCAGGATCTATCCGCTACAGATAAAAAGTGGAAGGTGATTTTTTTCCATCAAGGGCCCTATGGCAGCATCTATTCGAATGAACAGGTGCAAGCAAAGTGGGTGCCGGTGTTTGATAAGCATAATGTGGATCTAGTGATGAACGGTCATGATCATATTTACTTGCGGACTTTTCCAATGAAGGATGGTAAGCAGGTAGCAGAAGGCGAAGGCACACGATATGTTATCGGCGGTTCCTCCGGTCCTAAGTTCTATGCGCTGACGCCACGTTTTTGGCAGGAAAAAATATATGACGAAGATGAGCAAATCTATACGGCTGTTGAAATTGGGAAGAACGAGATTACGGTTACGGCAAGAACGGTAGACGGTGTAGAAATTGACCGTTTAGTGATCGGAAATTTTGTTCCAAAATCCATTACGCTGGATCAAACAGCTGTTGAGCTTGAGCCTGGTGCTAGTCTGCAATTGCAAGCTAAGGTAGTGCCGGATGAGGCTAATCATCTGACAAAAATTTGGTCCATCGTTCCTGACAGGGCAGAATCAGTAGTTACCGTAGATGGAAATGGCCTGGTTACAGCGCTAAAACCAGGGACAGCTAAGGTGAGAGTCACAGTGGCAGGTTACCCGAATATTTTTGCGGAAAGTAAAATAACTGTAGATGTGCTGCAAGCGATTAAGCTTCAGGGCAAGGGACAACTTAAACCAGCAGAGGCCGACCAGACAGTCACTGAAGCTGTCTATGCATCCGGTAAACGAATCCCAATATTGGATGGACTTCATTATTCCAGCTCGAATGAGCATATTGCTACAATCAATGAACAGGGCTTGGTCCAGGCTCATCAGGAAGGCTCTACTGTGATCTCAGTAACCTACAGGGAGTTCGCCTCGGAGTATAGTCTCGTCGTAACAAATGATGAGGCTCCTATTCTTACAGAAATAACGATAAAAGGGCCGGATTCGCTGGAACAAGGAAATAAAGGCTCCGTTGTTGTTCAGGCGGTATATAGTGACGGAAGCAAGCAAGAATTGGTCGAGGACGTAAGGTATGATACATCTGATCATTCTATTGCAATGATTAGTGAGAATGGGGAGCTTCATGCATGGAGTGCTGGTATAACAAAAGTCAGCGCTGTTTATAAGGGGTTCAGCACTGAATATATTTTGACAGTGACTGAAAGCACGCCAGGTACGCGTCCGACACCAAGCCCAGAGCCGACACCGGAACGAACACCGGAACCAACACCAAGTCCAGAGCCAACACCAGGAGGCTGGGTGCCGGGACCTGCGGTGACACCAAAGCCGACTGCTACACCGACACTAACTCCGTCGGCATCTGCACAAGCGGGTATAGTAACCATAACAGCCTCTCAGCTGTCAGAGAACAAGAATGCTCAAGGTGAAGTTGTGGTTTCAGTTGCCGGTTCGTTTACGGAGTTGCTTTTACCAGGCAATGCAGCAGAGCTACATGGACGCGCACCGCTTAGAGTGGTTATGCAGGATTTATCCGTTACGATTCCTGCTTCAGTAATGACAGACCTAAGTAAGCTAGTCTCAGCTGAGGCTCTTGCCAAGAGTACGATTTCACTACGGTTGAACACTTTAGCTAGTAATACAGCCGTGGATCTGTTGGATCGTGCAGGTACTCTAGCTGGAGCACAATTAAGAGCGAAAAGTGATCTGCGAGAATGGTCGCTCAGCATCCTCACAGAGAATGGCCAGTCCTTCTCATTAAGACAGTTTGCAGAGCCGATCACGATTTCATTTAAGGTCGGTGCGAATGTAGAGCAAAGCTTACTGGGTATTTATTTTATGGATGATGCCGGTAAGTTGGAGTATATGAGCAGTACATGGATGAATGGTTATCTATCTGCTGCTGTCAGTCATTTTAGTAAATACGTTGTATTAGAATATGAAAAAACATTTAATGATCTGAAGTCGGATCACTGGGTTTACTTTACTGTGAAGCAGCTTGCGGCAAAACAGCTTGTACAGGGGGTAACTGTGGATCGTTTTGATCCAAACCGTGCGGTTACACGTGCGGAGTTTACAGCGATGTTAGTCCGTGCGCTTGGCTTAAAAGGTCAAGCAGAAGCTGGATTCACTGATGTATCTGCTGATAAATGGTATGCAGAAGCAGTAGGGTTAGCAAAACAAACTGGAATTGTTAACGGTCAGACCGCTTTACTGTTTGAACCGGATGCCAGGATCTCTCGTCAAGAGATGGCAGCGATGCTGGCTCGTGCATATGCATACGCCAAGAACAGCGTATCTGTAGCTAGTCTTAACGTTTCAGCATTTAATGATATTGACACTGCACCGCAATGGGCTCAAGAGGCTATCAGCGAGGTGTACAGACTTGGATTGATGCAGGGACGTGCTGTAGCACAATTTGCTCCGAAGCAAAACGGCACACGTGCTGAAAGTGCACAGATGATCCTCAATCTGTTGCGTGTTATGGAGTAACGATTATGGCCAGTTCCAGGATGTTGGGACTGGCTGTTTTTTTACAAATTGGATTAGCTGGAAGCACACAATGGTTCGCAGACAGTAGATGGTTTAGGATCGTTATGGACTGTATTGCAGCTATTTCAACTTTTTGATCTTTTTTCCCAAGTTTTCGGACATCATAACTCTTATTGTCATACTTTTGCACCGAACCGTAGTATATTTTAATGAACAGTTGCATCTGAGTCCGATCACTTAGCAAAATGGCCGAAGTTAGCTTAATAAGGTCTCCTCGGTCCGATTCGCTGTAATTCCCAAGGAACGTTTACAAGCCAGAGCCTGGCAGATGAGCATCAAGTCTATCCGATCTTTGGAAATATAGTATTATATTGGGTTTGTGGTGCTGAGAATTACCCTTTAGAGGCAAGTAATTACTAGTATTAATTGTTATAAGCCAACACAAATTGTTATGTTGTGTTATGATAGTAGGGAGGTGACTCCCATGAATGATTTTGAGAACTATCCCGATGAGCTGGGTAATTTCATTCGGCACATCAGAAAGACGAGAGGGTTAACCTTAAGAGGACTGGAAGAAAAGAGCGGCATAAGTTACTCACAGCTTAGCAAGATCGAACGTGGAGAGAGCATTCCGCTAAAAGACAATCTGGACAAGATCATCGAAGCACTTGGAACAGATCTGAAGAATCGGATGTATCATTTGGCAGACTATATGCCAGATATTGAATATATCAAGACCTTAAAGCATGGTTATGAGCTGCCACAGCTTAAACAGTCTCAGGACTACATTTATGAGACGGCATTTAACAAGCTTAAGGAATTCAGGGCAAAGGAAGGTAAAGAAACATCTTACGTTTCCTTTGATTCTAATGAAGTCATAGTTTATGAAACGGAATATGGGGCAGGAATGGTAATAGAGAAGATTGAGAAATACAATCTTACCGACGTCCTGAACGATAAGTTTGAGGGTTGCCTCGACTCCTTAAGAAAGAGCCCTCGGAAAGGGCGTCAAGCCTTTCTATTTGGCGAGTGGTTACGGGAGTGCGTTTATGAGCTGAAGGAAGAAGAACAGGATCAGGTCATACAAGCGCTCAAAGAATTTACGCAATTTAAAGTACAACAGATAAAGGGTGCTTATAAATAATGTATGTTTCATAAATGATCTCAAAAATGAATAATGTTGCCCTTTCTTGCAGCCATCTATTCATCTTGATCCATAAACTAACAACTAAAAATGGTTTGACAGAAAAGGGGATATTAATAATGAAAATTAACATGAAGTTTACCAGCAAGGGAAAAGTCGCTATAGAGAATTTTAATAACGAGGAATTGCTGGAGATCTTCGCACGATACATCAAGACATTATCCAAAAAGTATGATATCGAAGTTGATGTTCCTCTTGATGAGAATCAAAATATTGTTGGTGATGGCGCTGTAATTGCGACTGCACAAAATGTGAAATGCGATGTAGAAACTTTTTTCAAAGAGCTGGGTAGAGATATTAAAGTTCCTTTGAAGAAAAGACTTGGCGGAAAATTGGAAAATGTATTTAAAACGGAAATTACGGAGTAGAAGATTACTCTATTTCAGGGAGTAGTCCTTACTGCACATAAAGAAGGTAGGGCCTTCAGGAGGCTCTACCTTCTTTATGTTGATGATGTTAACATGAAGACAATCTAGAGAACACTCGCAGTGAAGCCAGGGGAAGTTATATTATTATGTAATAATTTGTGAATTAATTTGTTTATGGGGATGTTATGATTTTTCAGTTTGTATGAGATCTCTACTGTCTAAAATCTCTCTAACAATCGCTATGAAATCTGGTAAAGCTTGTGCCTCAAGCGCTAATTTATAGATGTTAAGTAATTCTTCATCAGATATCGATTCAAGAGATGAGGGGCGTGGTGAGGGATGAAAATAGTAGTTCATTTGGTTCCTCCATCATATATTTGTTTTTATTACACATTTATATATATGGTATCATTTGGAATACAATCCGTCTCCTGTCATTCATCCTACGAATTTGTCTTTACATCTTAGGGGAATTATGGCATAATGGCTATTTTGTGTGAAAATAGTTTGGTTTACTTTGAATTTTAATAAACAAAAACAATCCCGACATGTGCTATACATGTCGGGATTGTTTTACTCAGAGTCTTTCTTATGAGTAGATAAGTACTTCTTTAGGCGAGGTTCATTGGATTCCGAAACGGTAGTGAACTGCTTACCTTGATTAAAGCATACAATCTTGCGTCCGGGATCATAGCCTTCTATGTTGTTGATATTAACGACGTTGCTGCGGTCAAGGCGTTCGAATCCCTTACCCTCATACGCTACGGAAAGATCGGAAAGCGTGGTGGGGAGAATAAATTCGCCTTCTTTCGTATGGACGAATATTGTATTCTTATAATTCGAGAAATACAATATATCTTCCTCTAGAATATCGCTAGAGGAACCGTCTTTCTGTAAGACACGCATCTTTTCCCCATCCTTGTTTGATTACTTGCGCAGTTCTTTTGGAACTTCAGGACTGTAAAGTGCTGGTTTTAGAATTGTTGCAAAAACAACAGCAGAAGTAGCTAGTATGTTAGAAGCATAACGAGCTAAATTTTTCTTCATTTGATTGGCCTCCTTTGTAATGGAATTATAACTGTAAAGGATTGAACTAAAAATGCCAATCCAATGACAGACGAATGGATCCAAAAATTCAAAGAAACCAGAATTATGGAAATGATCTTTAAACCCAAATACCATTCTTTAGGAATCTGCGCATTAGCATCAGGATTTGGAGCACATAGAATCATTACAAGCAAAGAAAAAAGATTAATCCAAATGAAATGGTTATGTATTAGATAAGTGATATGAGGGATCAGTGAACAGATAAAGATAGATACAATATTGCAGGCCCTTGCGGTTTTTAGATGCACACCACCAGAAGACATCCTTAGGAGAATGAAGCTAAATAAGGCTAAGAATGTTTCCTTTAGCTGTCCTGTGAGCCCGCCAATGCATAACGAGGTTATAATGATTAATAAAGTATTCAAAATAATGCTAAGGGCATAATGCATGATTTCAATGGAATGTGTTTGCTCGGGATTGCTTTTCTTAATGACCTCAACAATTTTAAGAGTTAATTGATTCATAATTATTTCTATCCTTTTTATAGGAGAAATAAAGATATCCCCATAATATTATTCCATAGAAAATTGGGATCAAGAAAAAGAAAAAGGATTCAAGAAAGTAGCTAATTGAAGTAATGACAATTAGTGTAGGAAGATTAAGAGCGAATAGTATTTTTTCGCTAGTCGTTGGTTTAATTTTTACATCGGGTTTATCAGGTACAAAGTCAAATCCAATACGTTTATAACCCACATACATACCAATGAGAATCGCGGTTAATGCTGATAAGATCTGCATTGTAATAATGTTTATTGTAATCGGGTTCGAAGTATTTAGAGGCGTGTTAATTACAGAGTCTAATAGATACATAAGACTGGGTTGAATCACAAAGTATGTTTGATAGACCATCCCGGTTAATATAGAAGCGTAGAAGGGATGAATCCGAAATAACAGCCACATAAAACAAAGCATTAGCGCATATTGTGTGAGAATATCTAATTGAAATAACTCATAGTTGATTCTAATTGAATAAGAAAAAAAGCCCATAATAAAACTGGCAAACACCATCTCTTTATGATAAATGTCTATTTTAAAGATTTTGAAAGCCAGAAAGAACATTGCATAGGTCTCTAGTCCTGAAAATATTATAAACAGAATAAAATCTATCATGCCGACACTCCCGATGACTTATAGTGTAACTAACCCTATTAATGCAAGTATCGTATATAATGAACTAAAATACAACAACTACAGCATAATTTTCCTCCTATTTTTTCAAAAAAAATCAAAATGAGAGGGGTTTAGACATGGAACGACGTCCAGAAAGCAGTGAGTATCTTGAAGAATTATCAAAATATGTAGATTTAGTGCCAGCTGAAGGAGACATCATTACTATTTTTAAAGAGCAGACGGATGAGATTTGCACTTTTATTTCGAATCTTACGGAAGAACAAGGAGAGCATCGTTACGCTCCTGATAAATGGAGTATTAAGCAAATGGTTGGCCATCTGGCGGATACTGGAAGAATTATGTCTTATCGTTTATTGCGCGTTGCAAGAGGAGATAAGACCCCGCTGGCGGGCTTTGATGAAAAGGACTATGTGCCTACCGCAAATTTTGAAGCGCACACGCTAGAAAAACTCCTGGCTCATTACAAGCTTGTCCGAGCGTCAACGCAAGCTCTTTTGGACATTTTGCCGGAAGATGCATGGATTCGCGAGGGAACGGTTAACAATGCAACCATTTCCGCGAGAGCAGTGGCGTGCGTAATGATTGGGCATGATCATCATCATTTGAATATTCTTAAAGAAAGATACCTGGTTTAATCGAGTTTTATTTAAAAAAAGCATTCCTGAGGCCATCACGGCTTCGGAATGCTTTTTTAGCTAAAGGTATATATGTGGGGATAGTTTATAGTGGAGGATTCTTGTGACATTTACGGCACACTGGATAGTAGGCTTCATTGCCGCCAATCTGGATTTGCTTGCCGCTATATACAGGCTTACCATTTTCTACTCTTAGAGCCATCGTTGCTTTGCGCTCGCAGAACCAGCAAATGGTCTTCATTTCCTCGATTTTATCAGCGTAAATCAGCATGTATTTGCTGCCTTCAAATAGCTGGTTCTGGAAATCATTTTTAAGTCCAAACGCCATAACGGGAATACCTAGTTCATCCACAATTCGTACTAGCTGAAGAATGCAGTCCTTGCTTAGAAATTGACATTCATCAATGAGTACACAGTGGGGTTTGGGCTTGTTACTGCTGACGATATTATAAATATCAGTATTCTCGTCGACGGGTATGGCCTGTTTCCGCAGCCCAATACGGGAGGAGATAAAACCAACTTCGTCCCGATCGTCTATGGATGGAGTGAAAATGAGCACCGACTTCCCTTGCTCTTCATAATTATGCGCAACCTTGAGTATCTCAATAGATTTACCGCTGTTCATTGCTCCGTATTTGAAAAACAATTGTGCCACTTCCATCTATCCTTTCGTATAAGCCAATAATCTAATTTTAAAAATGCGACCTTATTAGAGTATCATATTCGTGTCAGCTGTATCCAGTGAAAACATTGCGATAGAATTGAATGTGGTATGATAAAAGGAATCATTTGATTGGAAAGGAAGTAATATGTGTGACTGAAAAAATAGACGAATACAAGGAACGGTTAGCTCTGATTCAGCAGAATGGATATCTTTCTATCGAGGCTGAGGCTTTGCTGGAAGAGATGATGGCAGATTTGGTGGAATTGAATCGAAGCAATAAAGCGCTGCGGCGGGCAATAATGAAAACTGGGCAGGCCTCCACAATGTCGACTCGTTTAAGGGATGCACTGTACGAATAGAAAAAGAGGGTATGCGAATGGGTTTGATTTTCTCTTTTCTCAAAAAATATAAAGTCGCTGCAATAGCTGCCCTAGTGATGATGCTTATTGAACTAGCGGTGGAATTGTCACAGCCTTTACTCATTTCCAAAATTATTGACCAGGGTATTAAAGAACAGAATTCCTCTGTAGTATGGCTCTGGGGCGGTGTATTGATCGGCAGCGCGGTAGTCGCGTTTATAGCTGGGGTATTAAGTTCTTTTTTTGCTGCCCATGCGAGTCAGAGCTTTGCGTTTGATCTTAGGGACAAGTTATATGAAAAGGTACAATCCTTTACATATGAAGTATTCAACCGGTTTGCTACTTCTTCGCTGATCACTCGTCTTACCGGCGATGTATCGCAGCTGCAGGACACTATATTTATGAGCCTCCGCTTTATGACACGGGTGCCACTGGTTGTGGTGGGCAGTGTGATTATGGCATTGGTTGTTCATGTGAAGCTGGGATTATTTCTCACTGTAGCTCTACCTTTGTTGCTTCTCTTCCTTTACTTCATCATGAGAAAAGCTTCTTTGTTATTTCGCAACGTACAAAATCGGCTTGACGGTGTGAATGGTGTAATTCAGGAGAATTTAACGGGAATCCGCTTAATTCGTGTGTTCGTGCGCATGGGACATGAGATTGGACGTTTCACGGTCTTTAGCGGGAATTTGATGAAATCCACGGTATCTGCGCTACGTTTGACAGAGACAACGATGCCATTTGTTATGCTTATTGTGAATGCAGCGATTATGTCGATCTTATGGTTTGGACGGATTGAGATTGCAAATGGGGATGCTACTTTAGGAGAAACTGTTGCAGTTATTAACTACTCTTTACGAACCATAGGAGCGTTGTCAGCTATATCTGGACTTGTCGTTACAATTTCCCGGGCACGTGCCTCCTCCCAGCGTATTACAGAAGTGATGTCAGCAGGCGCTGGAGTTAAGGAAGGCGGAGCCGCAAAGGGCGAACCGATACAAGGTCACGTCCAATTTGAAGGCGTCAGCTTCAAGTATCCGGAGAGTGATATTTCGGTGCTAGAGGATATTACTTTTGAAGTTGCTGCTGGTGAGCGGGTAGCGATTATGGGAGCCACCGGATCAGGAAAGTCTTCTCTTGTCGGTCTAATCCCGCGTTTATATGAAGAGACAGACGGTATCATTCGCATTGATGGGCAAAAGAGCACCGACATCGATATTTCAAGATTGCGGCGATCAATCGGTTACGTTCCTCAAGAACTGCAGCTCTTCAGCGGATCGATTCGCGATAATATCGCTTGGGGCAATGAATATGCCACACAGGAACAAATCGAACACGCAGCAGCTGCCGCACAAATTCACGCAACAGTGATGGATCTGCCTAAAGGTTATGACACCATGCTTGGTCAGCGGGGGGTAAATCTGTCTGGTGGGCAAAAGCAACGCTTGACCATCGCCCGGGCGCTTGTGAGGAAACCTGCTATTTTGATCCTCGATGACAGTACGAGTGCGCTTGATGCTGTGACAGAAGGACTTTTGCTGGAGGCATTGAAAGAGATTTCATGTACAACCTTCCTGATTACTCAGAAGATCAGTTCTACTGCATCTGCAGATTTGATTCTGCTGTTGGACGAAGGACGCTTAATCGGTAAAGGAACACATGACGAGCTTATGACAAGCTCGGCGCTGTACCGCAAGATTTATGAATCACAGGTAGAGGAGGCGAAGCAGCATGTTCAAAGCAATTCTTGAACCCTTTCGTCACCCAAAACCCGTCATTGAGCTTGGAGCAGGAAGAAGCCTTGGTTCAGCTGCTGGAGGGAAGCCAAAAGCAAAGGCAAAGGATTGGGGCGGCACGCTCATACGGATTTGGAGCTACCTTGCCGAGCGTAAAGCTAAGCTTTTTCTCGTTCTGTTAATGGTAGTCTTCAGCTCGGCTTTAGCACTGCTCGGGCCTTATATGATTGGTAAAGCCGTGGATGATTATCTGGAAGGTGCAGGCGGACGATCGTGGACGATTTTTCTGACCAGCCTAGCTAGTGTTTATATCTTCTATTCATTAACTTCTTGGCTGCAAAATATATGGATGATTGAAATTGCCCAGGAGACCGTATTTCGGATGCGCACGGAGTTGTTTTCCCATCTTCATCGGTTGCCCATCTCATTTTTTAATCGGAGACAGCAGGGCGAAATTATGAGTCGCCTCACCAACGATATTGAGAACGTCAGCTCTACGCTGAATAGCTCAGCTATTCAGATCTTTTCCAGTGTTTTGACATTGCTCGGAACGGTGGGGGTAATGCTCTGGCTCAGTCCTCTACTGACGCTGCTCACGTTCCTGGTTGTGCCGTTGATGTTATTAGGCATGCGCTGGATTACTCGGCGTACGGGTCCGCTTTTTAAAGAACGTCAGCGCAATGTGGGTGAGTTAAACGGTTATATAGAAGAGACGTTATCCGGTCAACGGATTATCAAGGCTTTTTCACAAGAGGAACGGGTCATCGCTGGTTTTCATGAACGCAATGAGCGGATTATGCTCTCTGGATACTGGGCACAGTCGATTTCTGGCTTCATTCCTAAGCTGATGAATGGACTTAATAATTTGAGCTTCGCTATTGTGGCTGGAGTCGGTGGTTTGTTAGCGATTCGCGGAGCGATTACGGTCGGTGTGATTATTGTGTTTGTAGAATATACGCGTCAATTTACTCGCCCTCTTAATGACTTAGCGAATCAGTGGAATACACTACTGTCAGCGGTTGCGGGAGCGGAAAGAGTGTTTGAAGTGCTGGACGAAGAGACGGAAGCTAAAGATGAAGGTGCAGCCACTTCGCTGGTTAAAGTTGAGGGTGCAGTGAAGTTCGAAAAGGTATCTTTTTCATATGACGGAAGTTCTAATACGCTGCATGATATTAGCTTTGAAGCGAAGCCTGGTGAGATGATCGCCTTAGTAGGACCTACCGGTGCCGGCAAAACAACACTTATCGGGCTGTTATCTCGTTTCTATGATCCTAATCAGGGCAAAATTACGCTGGATGGCTTAGATGTCACTTCGATTCGGCGTGAAAGCCTGAGGAGCCATATGGCGTTTGTGTTGCAGGACTCCTTTTTATTCAAGGGCAGCATCCGCGATAATATTCGTTACGGTAGACTGGATGCTTCCGATGAAGAGGTCGAGGCGGCGGCCAAGCTGGCTAACGCTCATTCTTTTATTATCCGAATGCCGGAAGGTTATGATCGAATGCTCTCTGCAGATGGTAGCGGCATAAGCCAAGGACAGAAGCAATTGCTGTCCATTGCAAGAGCCATTCTTGCCAATCCTTCGATGCTTGTTCTTGATGAAGCCACTAGCAGTATCGATACGGTGACCGAAATCAAGATTCAGGAAGGACTTCAGGCGCTAATGAAGGGACGGACCAGCTTCGTTATTGCCCATAGACTGGGCACCATCCGGGCAGCTGATCGAATTCTTGTTCTTCAAGGGGGCAGATTGCTGCAGCAGGGCTCCCATGAGGAGTTGTTGAAGCAAGGTGGCTTGTACAGTGAGTTGGTGCAAGGCGGACGTAGAGAAGTACTTGATAAGGCTAGGCTTTAAGCTGTGCATAAAAAGGCGGGAGTTTTCAAGGAAGCGCAGGTCGCGTCCATGAAAACTCCCGCCTTTATGTAATGTGTGGATATTCGTTATGCATTTGAAGTGAGTTGTCGGATAGTTAATTGCAGAATGTGCAATAGATTTCGATTGTACTATGAGGGGATGATTATGCTGCTTATGAGATCGTTTCTTGCGCTGCAGCTTGTTTCGCTTTTTGTTTCTCTTTGAAACGAGGGCCAACATAATTACGTTTGCGGTCTCTTGCTAGAATCCAGCCGCCAAGGAAAGTCATGCCTGCTGCAAAGAGCAGAAACCCTCCGCCGAAATGCAGCCAAGCGAAATCTGGAACAACGGAATCATCGCCGTGCATAGAGATATAATCAAAAATATCGTCCTTCATCATTAAGAAGCCCTTCATTGCGATTAAACCGGGAAACACAAGAATAAGGATGGCAATGAAGCGTGAAATTAATAGTTTCATAAGTGTCTCCTACCCCTCTTAGCCCAATGGATTCAACCATATGATAACGCTTTAGTAAGAAAAAGTCCATTTGGATATGATGTTTATAAGTTTTGTAATACGCTAAAAAGAGAGTACAATATACAATGTAAAATGAACTTACGTGTAATGACTGGAGGATACATATCATGACAATTTCATGTGACGTGGCCATACTTGGCGGAGGAACCGGGGGATATGTGGCAGCCATTCGCGCTGCACAGCTTGGAAAGTCCGTCGTCGTCATCGAAATGGACAAAATGGGAGGAACCTGCCTGCACCGTGGTTGCATTCCTAGCAAATCGCTGCTCAGAAGCGCAGAAGTATATGCTGAAATCATCGAGAGTGAGAGCTATGGCATTGAGACAAGCGGTGTACAGCTCGTATTCCCAAAAGTACAAAAGCGCAAGGAAGCGGTAGTTGAACAACTTCATCAGGGCGTACAATATTTGATGCGCAAAAATAAAATACAAGTCATTAAAGGCAAGGGGCGCGTGACGGGTCCCTCTATTTTTTCCCCGCGTAGTGGTGCTGTTGCTGTGGAACTAGAAGACGGTGAAATGGAAACAGTGCTCTCGAACCATCTTATTATTGCTACAGGATCTCGTCCGCGTGTATTACCTGGTCTGGAACCAGACGGGAAAGTTATTCTTAGCAGTGATGAAGCACTCACGCTCGACGAGTTACCTTCTTCCATCATTATTGTTGGAGGCGGAGTCATTGGGGTGGAATGGGCCTCTATGCTGGTTGATTTCGGAGTTCAGGTTACGGTAGTTGAAGCTGCTAGTCAGTTACTACCTCAAGAGGATGAAGAAGTAGCTAAAGAACTGCAGCGTCTACTTAAAAAACGTGGTGTTAAAGTACTGACTGAAACTACAGTGGATGCTGCAACCTGCAAGGTAACGGACGATGGAATTTCGATCGATGCCCGTAAGGGAGAGCAAACCCAAAGTCTATCCGCAGAAAAGCTGCTTGTATCCGTAGGGAGGGTAGCGAATATAGAGAATATTGGTCTGGAAAATACAGATATTCGCTTTGATAAAGGAATTATTGCTGTAAATGCTAGTATGCAGACGGCTGAGCCGCATATTTATGCGATTGGTGACTGTATCGGTGGATTACAACTAGCTCATGCCGCCAGCCATGAAGGCATTATGGCGGTCAACCATCTCGCTGGTGAGAAGCTTCACCCTTATCAGACACATCTTGTACCGCGTTGTGTCTACACACGTCCTGAAGTTGCGAGTGTGGGTCACACTGAGAAGGAAGCTAAAGCCTTGGGACATGATGTAGTAACTGGTAAATTCCCCTTCTCGGCCATTGGCAAGGCGATTGTGTACGGTCAGAAGGACGGGTTTGTTAAAGTTGTGGCGGACCGAAGCAGCGGAGATATTCTCGGTGTGCAGATGATAGGTCCGCATGTTACGGATCTCATCGGGGAAGCTGCATTGGCTCAACTGCTGGATGCAACACCTTGGGAGGTTGGCGAGGCTATTCATGCTCACCCTACACTTTCGGAGATCATTGGAGAAGCAATGTTAGCTGTAGATGGAAGATCTATCGGGATTTAGCTTTTCTTTTTGGGTAGAAAGGGATTATAATAAACTCAAGCCAAGTCTTAGTACCAGGTTTTAAGATCAGGATACAATTGGTCTTAAATCCTGTAAGACTCAGGCTTTATGAATAAGGAGGTATCTCTTTATGGAATCCCAAGATACTGTAGAAACGATTAACAGACATAAGCAGCTTGGACTAAGTGACGGCCAGGTCATCGATATGTACAGATATATGCTGCTCGCACGTAAATACGACGAGCGCAGTCTGCTGCTTCAGCGCGCTGGCAAGATTAACTTTCATGTCTCCGGCATTGGCCAGGAGGCGGGTCAGGTAGCAGCAGCATTTGCGCTGGACCGGCAGAATGATTATTTTTTACCTTATTACCGTGATTATGCTTTCGTACTCTCCGTGGGTATGACTACTCGTGAATTGATGTTGTCTGTGTTCGCAAAGGCAGAAGATCCAAACAGTGGTGGGCGGCAAATGCCAGGTCACTTTGGTAGTAAGCGTCTGCGTATTGTGACAGGCTCAAGTCCTGTAACCACGCAGGTCCCTCATGCGGTTGGTTTTGCTTTGGCAGCCAAAATGCAAAAGAAAAAATTCGTCTCATTTGTAACCTTCGGGGAAGGCTCTAGCAACCAAGGCGATTTTCATGAAGCTTGTAACTTTGCCGGAGTGAATAAGCTACCGGTTATTATCATGTGTCAGAATAATCAGTACGCGATCTCTATTCCTGCTCATAAACAGCTTGGAGGTAAGGTCAGCGACCGTGCTCTGGGTTATGGGTTTCCAGGGGTGCGTGTAGACGGCAATGATCCACTGGAAGTATATCGTGTCGTTAAGGAAGCTCGGGAAAGAGCACTTGCGGGTGAAGGTCCTACGTTAATCGAAGCCATGATGTACCGTTTATCTCCACACTCCACCTCGGATAATGATTTGGCTTATCGGACCAAAGAAGAGGTTGATGAGAATTGGAAGAAGGACGGTGTAGCAGGATTCCGTAATTACCTGATCGGTCTGGGACTTTGGAGTGACGAGCAAGAACAAGATCTTATTGCTGAATGCAATCTTGAGCTTAAAGCAGCTATCGAATATGCTGACAACGCTCCGTTCCCGAAACCGGAAGATACACTGCTGCATGTTTACAGTGATTCCGACCTGAAAGGAGGAGCATGAACCATGGCTATAATGGAATATATCGATGCCATTCGGCTCGCAATGAAGGAAGAAATGGAACGCGATGAATCCGTGTTTGTGCTTGGCGAGGACGTGGGTCTCAAGGGTGGCGTATTTACCACAACAAAAGGTCTGCAAGAACAGTTCGGAGAAGAGCGTGTACTGGATACACCGTTAGCGGAATCAGCTATTGCTGGTGTGGCGATTGGTGCAGCTATGTATGGTATGAAGCCGATTGCTGAAATGCAGTACTCTGACTTCATGCTTCCAGCAACGAATCAAATCATTAGCGAAGCGGCCAAAATCCGCTATCGTTCAAATAACGATTGGAATTGCCCGGTTGTCATTCGTGCGCCTATCGGCGGCGGTGTATTCGGCGGTCTGTACCATTCTCAGTGTCCGGAATCGATTTTCTTCGGTACACCAGGCTTGAAGATTGTCGCACCTTACTCTGCTTACGATGCAAAGGGACTATTGAAGGCAGCCGTACGTGATCCTGACCCGGTTTTATTCTTCGAGAACAAAAAGTGCTATAAGCTGATCAAGGAAGAAGTGCCAGAAGGTGATTACATCGTTCCAATTGGCGAAGCTAATCTGCTGCGTAAGGGAACAGATATTACGGTTATTGGTTATAGTTTGCCATTGCATTTTGCGATGCAAGCAGCAGAAGAATTGGAGCGCGAAGAAGGCATTACAGCGCATATTCTGGATCTGCGGACCTTGCAGCCTCTTGATCGTGAGGCGATCATAGCTGCTGCTCGTGAGACAGGGAAGGTTCTTATTGTGCACGAGGACAATAAAACGGGCGGTATTGGTGGCGAAGTGGCGGCAATTATCGCTGAGCATTGTCTATTTGAACTAGACGCGCCGATCTTCCGTCTTTGTGGTCCCGATGTTCCGGCGATGCCAATCAGCCCACCAATGGAGAAGTTCTTCATGCTTAGCAAGGAAAAAGTGAAGGCAGAAATGCTTCGACTGGCGCAATATTAAAATAGTGGAGTGGACGCGAAGCTTCGTAAAACTTAAAGATTATGC